>NZ_JBHVPH010000009.1:0-258352 GCF_042887425.1 Kitasatospora sp. NPDC057940 | reverse complement strand
TCTGAGGCCGGGGATGTCAACATATCTGGCGTTGACTTTTGGCACGCTGTTGAGTTCTCAAGGAACGGACACTTCCTTCGGACCGCCTTCCAGCGGGCCCTCCGGGCGCTTCGTTCTTTCGTGTTTCCAGCTTACCAGATGTTTTCCGCTCCGTTTCCGGCGCTTCGTTCATCCAACTCGCTGGTGTCTTCTGCGGCTTGACGCCCCGTCCGACGTTTCAAACTCTAGCCGATCCCTGCTCCGAAAAGCGAATCGGCCGCAATCCAATAAAACGAACACGCCGAATAAGAACCAAGCCGCAAGAAGACGCGACCCAGCCCGAACCAGGAAATGGTGTTTCAAAAGGATTGGCCGCCCCGGGACCGTCCGCGCCGATGCGTGTCCGGTGCTCCCTGCCGAGCGACTAGAGAACACTACCCCCGGTCGGCGTCGCGGGCAAACCGCTGCCGGGGACGGTCCGGGTGCAGAGTGCGCGGCCGGCTTTCACGTACTCGCCGTTGGGATGGTCGTTGCCGGTCACCCAGTGACGGGCGGTGGCCTCGTCGCGGCCGCCGTCGCGGTGGCGGCGGAGCAGGCGCTCCTCACGGAGGGCGTCGTCGGTGTCCACGTACCAGAGTTCACGCAGCAGGCGGCGGGCCTCCGGCCACGGGGTGTCGGTGGAGGCGAGGTAGTTGCCCTCGGTGATGACGAGGCGGGTGTGCGGGCGGACGACGTGGCGGGCGGCGACCGGTTCGTCGAGGGTGCGGTCGAAGTCGGGGACGTAGATGTCCTGGAAGCGGTCGGCGGCGATGCGGCGCAGCAGGGCGACGTAGCCGTGGGCGTCGAAGGTTGCGGGGGCGCCCTTGCGGTGGGTCAGGGCGAGACGGTCCAGTTGGGCGGCGGACAGGTGGAAGCCGTCAAGCGGGACGTACGCGGCGCTGCCGGGGCCCTCGGCGCGCTCGATCTCGGCGACCAGGTGTCGGGCCAGGGTGGACTTGCCGGCGGCGGGCGGGCCGGCAAGTCCGAGGATCGTGCGGGCGTTGCTGCCCGGGCCCCGGAGGAAGCCGAGGGCGAGGGCGGTGAGGCGGTCCTCGTTCATGGCCGCACCCTACTCACCGCCGGCACGGGCCTCACCGCTCGGCGAGGGCGGGCACCTCCAGGGTGAGGGTGCCGGCGTCGGCGTCGAGGACGGCGGGGATGCCGAGCGGGACGGTCAGGGTGGAGGGGCAGTGGCCGAACCCGAGTTCCCAGATGACGGGTATGCCGAGCGGGGCGAGGCGGTCGAGCATGACGTCCCGGACGCGGTCGAGCCGTCCGCAGCCGTCCCAGGAGCCGAGCGCGATGCCCGCGACCCCGTCGAACGCGCCGGAGCGCAGGAACTGGGTGAGGAGCCGATCGAGCTGGTACGGCTGCTCGTGGACGTCCTCCAGGATCAGGATGCCGCCGGCGTAGGAGGGCCGGGCGGCGGGCGTGCCGCGCTCGGCCGCGAGGACGTGGAGGCAGCCGCCCGCGGTGACGCCCCGGGCGCGGCCGGGGACGAGGGCGGTGGCGGTCGGTGAGGTGAGCACGGTGGTGGCCGTGGGCTCGAAGAGGGTGCGGCGCAGGTGCTCGGCGGTCGGTCCGTCGGTGATGAAGGAGCCGGCCGCGCTCATCGGCCCGTAGAGGGTGGCGATGCCGAGCCGCTGGGCGAAGGCCTCCTGGAGGGAGGAGACGTCGCTGAAGCCGATGAACGGCTTGGGCGGGACGGCGCGCATGGCGTCCCAGTCGAGCAGGTCGACCATGCGGTGGACGCCGTAGCCGCCACGGGCGCAGATGACGGCGTCGACGGTGGGGTCGAGCCAGGCGGACTGGAGGTCGGCGGCGCGGTCGGCGTCGGTGCCGGCGAGGTAGCCGAGGGTGGGGTGGGCGTCGAGGACGTGCGGGGCGACGGTGACCCGCAGGCCCCAGGAGCGGAGGATCGCGCAGCCGTCGGTGAGTCGCTGGGAGTCGATCGGGCCGCTGGGGGCGACGACGGCGATGTGGTCGCCGGGGCGCAGGTGCGGCGGGCGGGTCAGACCCTGGCCGGACGTGGTCGGGTGCTGGTCCATGGGCCGGGACGCCTTTCGGGGGAGGCCGGGTACGGGCGGCCTCGGCGTGGTCGAGGCCGCCCGGTGACGATATGCCCCCGTGTCGACGGGCCGATGTCCGCGAGCCGGCGCCTTCGGGCCGGCGTCTTCGGGCCGAGGGTGCCCCGAGGGTGCGCCGGAGGTGCGGGGCGGTTCTTCAGATCGCCCCCATCACCTTCCTGACCTCGTCGAGGGTGGCGTCGGCGACGGCGTTGGCGCGTTCGGCTCCGTCGCGCAGGACCTGGCGCAGGTGGCCTCGGTCGGCGGCGAGTTCGGCGCGGCGGGCGCGCAGGGGGCGGAGGTACTCGTTGACGGAGTCGGTGACGGTGCGCTTGAGCGCGGCCGCCCCGCCGTCGCCGAGTTCCTCGGCGATCTCCTCGGGTGCGCGGTCCTGGCAGAGCGCGGCGAGCAGGATGAGGCCGGAGACCTCGGGCCGGTCGGCCGGGTCGTAGTCGATCCGGCGGTCGGCGTCGGTCCTGGCGCCGCGGATGATCCGGGCGGTCTCGTCCTCGGTGGCGCCGAGGGGGACGGAGTTGCCCCGGCTCTTGCTCATCTTGCCGCCGTCGGTGCCGCGCAGCAGCGGGGCGTCGGAGAGCAGTGCGCGGGGGGTGGGGAAGACGGCGCCGCCGTCGGTGTGCGGGTAGCGCTCGTTGAAGCGGCGGGCGATGGTGCGGGCGACTTCGAGGTGGGGCAGCTGGTCCTGGCCGACCGGGACGAGGTTCGCCTTGCAGAAGAGGATGTCGGCGGCCTGGTGGGCGGGGTAGGTGAACATCAGCCCGTTGACGGCGGACTGGCGGGAGTGCGCGATCTCGTCCTTGACGGTGGGGTTGCGGTTCAGTTCGGCGACGCTGACCAGGCTGAGGAAGGGCAGCAGCAACTGGTTGAGGGCGGGGACGGCGCTGTGCGCGAAGATCGTGGCGCGGTCGGGGTCGAGGCCGGCCGCGAGGTAGTCGAGGACGAGGTTCTCGGTGTGCTCGGCGAGCCGGTCGGCGATGTCCCGGTCGGTGATGACCTGGTAGTCGGCGATCACGACGAACATCTCGACGCCCTGGTTCTGGAGCCGGACGCGGTTGTGCAGGGTGCCGAAGTAGTGGCCGAGGTGCAGCGGTCCGGTGGGGCGGTCCCCGGTGAGGACGCGGTCGCCGGCCGGGTCGGCGGTGAAGGTGGCGGTGGTGGCCACGGACAGGGTCGTCGGGGTGGTCGCGGTCGGCTCGGCGGTCGCGGTCGGCTCGGTGGTCGCGGTGGTCGCGGTGGTCATCGGGTTTCTCCTCGGTACGGCAGTGGTGGCGGCCGTCCGGGGCGGGGCCCGTTCCGTGGGAAACGCGAAAGGGCCGTCCGTTCCGGACGGCCCTGGTCGAGCGGGTGGGGTGGCCGTCCCTCAGGACGGCCACCAGCACTGGCCCGCGTAGAGCTTCATGCGGTCGAGGATAGCTTCGGTGCCCGGCGGCGTGGTCGGTTTTCGGCGCCCCCGGTCCTCCCGGTCCTCCCGGTCCTCCAGTTCCTCTCAGTCCTCGACGACCAGCGCGGGGGTGTCCTTGCGCAGCGTCTCGCCGCGGAAGAAATCCGGCCTGGCCAGCCCGTAGCCGGTCATCAGGACGGCGCCGAGCAGCAGGATGCCGACGCCGATGACGAACACCGAGCCGATGCCGAAGACGGCGCCGCTGCCGTAGTCCGGGTTCCAGGCGTCGGTGAGGGTCTGCAGGAAGACCCCGCTCAGCAGCACGCCGCCGAGCAGCGGGGCGATGCCCTTGAGGAACAGGTCGCGGGCGCCGGTGCGCAGCGAACGGCGGAAGTACCAGACGCAGGCGAACGCGGTCAGCGCGTAGTAGAAGCAGATCATCAGGCCGAGCGCCAGGATGGTGTCCTGGACGACGTTCTCGCTGATCAGGCTCATGCCGACGTAGAAGACGGCGGTGGCGATGCCGGCCGCGACGGTGGCGTACCCGGGGGTGCGGAAGCGAGGGTGGACGGCGCCGAAGCGCGGCGGCACGGCACGGTAGGCGCTCATCGCGAGCAGGGTGCGGGCCACCGGGATGAAGGTGGTCTGGAGGCTGGCGGCGGCGCTGGCGACGACGGCCAGGAAGAGCAGGACGCTCCACGGCGAGCCGAGGACCGGACGGGCGAGCGCGGCGAAGACGTTGTCCGAGGTCTCCGGGTTGCTGAGGCCGGAGCCGGTGGAGCCGACGCCCGCGAACATCTGGGCGGAGATCGCGACCAGCAGGTACGAGCCGACCAGGGTGACCATGGAGACCATCGCGGCGCGGCCGGGGGTCTTGGCGCTGCCGAGGGTCTCCTCGTTCATGGTGAGGCAGGTGTCCCAGCCCCAGTACATGAAGATCGACAGCGACAGGCCCGCGGTGAAGGCGCTGAAGGAGCTGACCTGGAGCGGGTTGAGCCAGGAGAACGAGAAGCCGATCGAGTCGGGCAGGTCGCCGGCGGCGGCCTTGCCGATGGCGATGACCGAGAAGAGCACCAGCACGGCGAGTTGGAGGCCGACCAGGCTGTACTGGAACCACTTGGTGGCGGTCATCCCCCGGTAGCTCATCGCGGTGGCACCGGCGATCAGCAGGACGACGGTGAGCAGGTGGACGGCCTGGTTCTGGTCGAGTTCGGCGACCCAGCTCCTGCCGGTCATCTCGCCGAGCATCAGGTAGAGGAACTCGGTCGCGACCCCGGCCAGGTTGGAGAGCACGATGATGGTCGCGACGGTCAGGCCCCAGCCGGCCATCCAGCCGACCCGGGGGCCGAAGGCCTTGACCGTCCAGGTGAAGGACGTGCCGCAGTCCGGGAAGTCCTTGTTCAGCTCCTTGTAGGCGAACGCGACGAGCAGCATCGGCAGGAAGCCGGCCAGGAACACGGCGGGCATCTGGACGCCGACCGCGGTGACGGTCGGCCCGAGTGTCGCGGTCAGGCAGTAGACCGGGGCGACCGTGGAAACGCCCAGGACCACACTGCCCAGCAGGCCCACCGAGTTGCCCCGTAGACCCTTGTCCCCCGCTCCCCCAGCTGTCCCCGGGTCGGGGACTCCACCACTGATGCCACTGACCGGGGCACCCTGCGGAGCGTCGGGCGCCATTGCCCGGCCGCTGCTTCCGTGCTCTGAGAGCTGCTGATCAAACACCAGCGCACCCTAGGCGCGAGCATGGAAGGTTGAGTAGACCAACCCTTGGTGATCTAAACCACTTGCTTCGATTCGTTCTCAGCGATGGCCGTAAAGGTGCAGCATTAACGGCACGTTAAGCGGTGTACCTTGGTTTCAAAGGATCAGGGTCAAGAGAATTTCTCCCTTATGTCAAGGTTTGAGATGGTTCGCCCTCGGCCCGGACGGGCCACTACGCCCCCCCTCGGACGCTTCGGATAGGTTTGCCTCACCTAACCTCGATTCGAAGGAGCGTCGCGTGGCCCCCCACCCCGACGACCTGGTCCTCGTCCCCCGCACCCCCTCCCGCCGCAGGTTCCTCTCCGCGGGGATCGCCGGCGG
Source organism: Kitasatospora sp. NPDC057940 (assembly GCF_042887425.1). Classification (NCBI taxonomy): domain Bacteria; kingdom Bacillati; phylum Actinomycetota; class Actinomycetes; order Kitasatosporales; family Streptomycetaceae; genus Kitasatospora; species Kitasatospora sp. NPDC057940. The sequence goes on along the minus strand of NZ_JBHVPH010000009.1, from coordinate 252,787 downwards.
GGCGGTCCTCGGCCTCGGCGGACTGCTCACCGCCTGCGGCAGCTCCGGCGGCTCGGGCGCCAACGGCGGCTCCGGCGGCGCGACCCCCGGCACCGGCGGCGCATCGCCCGACCAGAAGTCGGTCAAGCAGGGCGGCGACGACTACGCCACCGTGATCGAGAAGATGAAGGGCTTCGGCACCGACGCCGCCCCCGGCGTCTACCCGCGCACCGTCAAGCACGCCATGGGCGAGACCGTCATCCCCGCCAAGCCCACCCGGGTCGTGGTCCTGGACACCGGCGAACTCGACAACGTCGTCGCACTCGGCATCCAGCCGGTCGGCATCGTCTACACCGACGGCTCCAAGTCCCTGCCGTCCTACCTCAAGGACAAGGCCGGCAACCCGGCCAACGTCGGCACCATCAACAGCCTCAACCTGGAGGCCATCGCCGCGCTCAAGCCCGACCTGATCCTCGGCAGCCAGTTGCGCGCCCAGGACCAGTACGCGCAGCTGTCCAAGATCGCGCCGACCGTCTTCTCGCTGCGCCCCGGCTACCCCTGGAAGCAGAACTTCCAGCTCAACGCCAGCCCGTTCGGCCTGGAGGCCGAGGCCAAGACCCAGCTCGACGCGTACCAGGCGGCCGCCACCGCGATCGGCGCCAAGCTCGGCGACAAGCGGCCCACCATCACGCCGCTGCGCTTCATGCCCGGCCGGACCCGGCTGTACGCCGAGCTGTCCTTCATCGGGACCATCCTCACCGACGTCCCGCTGCCGCAGCCCAAGATCGAACAGGTCAAGGAACTCGCGGTGGAGGTCAGCCCGGAGCAGATCGACAAGGCCGACGCCGACTGGATCTTCTACGGCGTGTACGGCAGCCCCAGCTCCACCAACCAGGACGCGGTGCTCGGCGGCGCGCTCTGGAAGACCCTCGGCGCGGTCAAGTCCGGTCAGGCCCGGCCGGTTTCGGACGAGACCTGGTTCCTCGGGCTCGGTGTCATGGCCGCCAACGCGGTGCTCGCCGACCTCAAGGGCTTCGTCGCGCCCGGCACTTGAGCCGACACGGGGCGTAGGGGCGGGCAGTGGTCTCGCGCACACCCCCGGAGTTGACTCTTGGAGCTGGTCGCGCGGTGCGGGAGGATCATCCGGACCGTCCGCCGAAGGGCCCGTGCCGATGACCTCGCTCCACTCCGCCGCAACCGACCCGTCCCTGCCCGGCCCGCCCGGGGGCAGCGCCGGATCCGCGCCCCCGCACGCCGCGCGCTGCTCCATCGCGACGGCCGCCGAGACCGGCCCGGCCGGCGCTCCGGGCGCCGCCCCGTCCGGCACGGCCGGCGGGCCGCGCCAGGCGGGCGGCTCACGCCACGACTCCGTTCCGCAGCCGCGCGGACGGGAGGACGGCGCGGGGAACGGCGGACTCGCGGCGGGGGGCGAGGCGGCTACGGACGATCCGACGACCTCGCGGCTGCGGGCGGCGCTCGCCGACCGGCTGCGGGCCGCCCGCGCCCAGGGCCGCTCGGTCGCCGACCTGGCGGCCGCGTGCCGGCGACCGGCCACGGAGGTCCGGGCGCTGCTCGGCGAGAGCGCCGAGAGCGCCGAGGACGGCGGGGACGGCGGGGACGGGGACGGCGAGGTCCGTGGGGGCCGCGCGGGCGACGCGGGCGGCGTCGGCGTTCAGCACCGTGGAGACGTTCCGGGTGGCGGGGCCGAGGCCGTGGACGGGCGGGCCGGAACCGAGGCAGGCCGGTTCGGTCGGCCGGCTGTCGCGCCCGAAGGCGACCGGGCCGTGCCCGTGCTGCGCGCGGCGCGCGAGGAACTCCGGGCTGCCGGATCCCGGCGCCCCGCGCCCTCGCGCCGGTTGCGCCGGATGCACCCGCAGGCCGACGCGACCGGGCAGGGGGCGACCGCACGGGAGACGGCCGCGACCGAACCGGTCGGGACCGCACCTACGACACCCGCGACCTCCGCCGCTCTCCTGGCCGAGGTCCGGGCGGCAGCCGCACCCGGTTCGGGTGAACCCGTCGGAGGCACCGGGGCGGTGGCGGCGCCGTCGGCCGCCGGCCCCGAGGCGGCGCGGGCCGAGACACCGCTCGGCATCCTGATCGGCGGCAGCCCGAACCAGCCCGAGGCCGTCGGCCGCCCGGAGGAGCGGGCGCCGATCCGGGTGACGGCGGAACCGGTCCGGATCGGCCGCGGCACCAGCCTGATCGTGCTGCCCTCCTGGCGCCCCGCCATCGCCGTCTCGGTGCCGACCGAGCAACTGCTGTCCGCCACCGGGCTCGCCTTCGAGCACCTGGCCGACGCGCAGCTGACCGTGCTGATGAACCCCTGCGCGCTGCACGACCGGGAGCTGGACCTGCGCGGCTGGGAATCCGGCCCGGGCGGGCGGGCACGACGCGGCGGGCGCCCGTAGGGGCGCGTGCGCTCGTAGCAGCGCGCTGTGTTCAAGGCTTGCCGGCGACGGGTCAGGGGGCGGCAGTCAGGAGATCGACTGTCGGCCGCGCGTCGGGGAGCGGTCAGCGGGCGGCGGTCAGCGGGTGGTCGTCAGCGGCTGGGCGGAACGTTCGGGATGAAGCCGAGGTCGACGGGTACCGGGGGGCGCCCGTCGACGGCCCAGCCCTCGCGGACGGCGGCCAGCAACTCCGGCAGCCGGGGCGGCCAGAGCGCGTCGGCGTTCTCGTCGGCCAGGTCGGCCGGGGTCCACCAGCGCCAGTCGAGGATCCGGTCCTCGGCGTGCACCGCGCTGACGTCACCGACCGGGCCGCGGTGCGGTCCGCCCGTGAGGTAGATGTGCTCGTGCTGACGGACCGGGGTGCCGTGCCAGGTGAAGTCGTGTTCCCAGGTGCAGAGCAGCGGGCCCGGTTCGAGGTCGCTCCAGCCCGTCTCCTCCCAGAGTTCGCGCCGGGCACCGGTCCACGGGGTCTCGCCGGGCTCCAGCCCGCCGCCCGGCATGGTCCAGTGGACGCCGACCTCGTCGTTGTCCGAACGGAGCAGGAAGACCGAGCCGTCCTCGTCCAGGACCACCGTGCGAGCCGCCTGCCGGGGGACACGTCTACGGAGTCTCAGCAGATTTCGCATCGGATCACTCTCCCAGCACCCGGCCGGGCCGTCGAGCGGGTTTGACGCGCCGAAAGCCGCCGACGCCGCCCCGCCCGGGCCTTACCCTGACGGCCATGCCCGTACCCGCGATCCTCCTCCCCGCCGACCCGCTCAACCCGCGCCGGCCCGACCCGCACTTCGCCTGGGAGGCCAGGCTGCTGCGGGAGTTGGGCGGCGAGCACCACCTGGTCGACCACGCCGCGCTGCTCGCCGGGCACGCCGGGCAGGCGGTCCGGCAGGTGCCGCAGGACCGGGGTCCGCTCTGGTACCGGGGCTGGATGCTTCCGTCCGCCCGCTACACCGGCTTCGCCACCGCGCTCGCCGCGCGCGGCTGCGCCCTGCTGACCAGCCCGGCCGGCTACGCGACGGCGCATGAACTGCCGGGCTGGTACGGCGTGTTCGAGGGGGCGACTCCGCCCAGCACGTGGATCCCCACCGCCGCTGCCGTGGTGCCCGGACCGGAAGAGCTGGCGGCGGCCGCGGCCCGGCTCGGCGGGAGCGGGCCGGCGATCGTCAAGGACTACGTGAAGTCACGCAAACACGAGTGGCACGAGGCCTGCTACATCCCCGAGTTGGCCGATCTGGCGAGCGTCGGACGGGTGGTGGCGCGGTTCGTCGAGCTCCAGGGCGAGTTCCTGACCGGCGGGGTGGTGCTGCGGCGGTACGAGGAGTTCGAGCGGCCGGCCGACGGGCCGGGCGGCAGCTCGGGTGACGGCTCCGGCGAAGGACCGCGCGGAGGGCCGGATGGAGGGTCGGGCGGAGGGCCGGATGACCGTTCGGGCCGTGGGAGCGGGCGGGCCGTGGAGGCGCGGGTGTGGTGGCTGGACGGCGAACCCGTCCTGGTCGGGCCGCACCCCGACGCGCCTCACCACGACGTCGAACCCGACCTCACCGGCGTCCGCCCCCTGGTCCGGATGCTCGGCTGCCGCTTCGTCACCACCGACCTCGCCAGCCGGGCCGACGGCTCCGGCTGGCGCGTGGTCGAGGTCGGCGACGGACAGGTCAGCGACCTGCCGCACGGGATCGACGCCACCGGCCTGCTGGCCTCGCTGATCGCCGCCTGACGATCAGCCTGACGGGCCGCCGACGACGGTCCGCCAGACTGGTCGCGGGCAGTCGGCTACCCCGCCGCGACGGCCTCGACCGCCGGGTGGCCGTCCGCGATGAACGCCTGCCAGAGCCGGGCGTACGTGCCGCCCCGGGCGAGCAGCTCGGTGTGCGTGCCGTCCTCGACCACCCGGCCGTGGTCCAGCACGACGACCCGGTCGGCGCGCTCGGCGGTGGTCAGCCGGTGGGCGATGACCAGCGTGGTGCGGCCGCCGCTGAGCCGGTCCGCGGCCTGGTTGACCACCGCCTCGGTGGCCAGGTCGAGCGCCGCGGTCGCCTCGTCGAGCAGCAGGATGTCCGGATCGACCAGCTCGGCCCGGGCCAGCGCGATCAACTGCCGCTGGCCGGCCGAGAGGTTGCGGCCGCGACCCGCGACCTCGTGGTCGTAGCCGCCGGACAACCGGACGATCATGTCGTGCGCGCCGACCGCCCGGGCCGCCGCCTCCACCTCGGCCGGCGAGGCGTCGGGCCGGCCGTACGCGATCGCCTCGCGCACCGTGCCCGCGAACAGGTACGCCTCCTGCGGCACCACGCCCAGCCGGTGGCGGTACTGCGCCAGGTCGAAGCGGGTGAGGTCGACCCCGTCCACCCGCACGGTGCCCTCCGTCGCGTCGTAGAACCGGGCGACCAGCTTCACCAGCGTCGACTTGCCGGCACCGGTCTCACCCACCAGCGCCACCGTCTGCCCGGCCGGGATGTGCAGATCCACACCGGTCAGCACGTTCGGGGCGCCGTCCGCGCCGCCGTTGTAGGCGAAGCCGACACCCTCGAAGGAGATCTCGCCGCGCAGCCCCTCGGGCACCGGCACGGGGTCGGCCGCCTCGGCCGTGGCGGTCGGGGTGCGCAGCAGCTCGCGGATCCGGCCGAGGCCCACCGAGGCCTGCTGGTAGCCGTCGAACACCTGGGACAGCTGGTTGACCGGTGCGAAGAACAGATCGATGTACAGCAGGTACGCGACCAGCGCGCCGACCGTCAGCGTCCCGGCGTCGACCCGGGCCGCGCCCACGATCAGCACCAGCGCGGCGGCCACGCTGGAGAGGAACTGGACGAACGGGAAGTACAGCGAGATGTACAGCTGCGCGCGCACCCGGGCCTCGCGGTAGGCGACGCCCCGGGCGACGAAGCGGTCCGTGTTGGTGTCCAGGCGGCGGAAGGCCTGGACGATCCGCATGCCCGCCACGTTCTCCTGGAGGTCGGCGTTGACGGTGCTGATGAGGTCCCGGGACAGCTCGTACTGGTCCCTGGACTTCCGGCGGAACACCAGCGTCGCGATGACCAGCAGGGGCAGCACCGCGAAGACCACCAGGGCCAGGCCGGCGTCGATGATCAGCAGCGCGGCGAAGATCCCGCCGAAGGTCAGCAGGCTGACCACGGCGGTGACCACGCCGGTCTGCAGGAAGGACGTCAGCGAGTCCAGGTCGGTGGTCATCCGGGTCATGATCCGGCCGGAAAGCTCACGCTCGTAGTAGTCCAGGCCGAGCCGGTTGAGGTGGGCGAAGATCTTGAGGCGGAGCAGGTAGAGCACCCGCTCACCGGTACGGCCGCTGACCCGGTTCTCGGCGCTCTGCACCAACCAGTCCAGCAGCACCACCACCAGCGCGGCCAGCGCGGCCACGGCGACCCCGGACATCAGGGCCTTGCTGACGCCCTGGTCGATGCCGTGCCGGATCAGCACCGGCAGCACCAGACCGGAGGCCGCGTCGAGCGCGACGAGCAGCAGGGCCAGGGCGAGCGGGAGGCGGAAGGGGCGCAGCAGGCGGCGGAGGGTGAAGTCCGGGTCGCCGGCCTCGGCCCCGGCGCGCGGGACCGCCGGGGAGTCGGCGGCCGGCGGGAGGGCCGCGACCTTGGCCAGCAGGTCGGGGTCGGCGGTGCGGGCCGCCTTGACCAGGGCGGGGGTGGGGAGGTCGGGGGTGGCCGGGGCGGGAGCCTGCGTGGGAGCCGGTTCGTCGACCGGCTCGGAGGTGGACCGCGCCTCGGTCCGCTCAGCGGCCTGCTGCTCGGGGGTCTGCTGCCCAGCGGGCTGCTCGGGGGTCTGCGGAGAGGTCTGCTCGACGGTCTGCGCGGAGGTCTGTGCGGAGACCTGCTGGGAGGTCTGCGGGGCCTCGGACGACCGGAGTGTGCGGCCGGCCTCGGGGTCGGTGATCAGAGCCCGGTACTGGGGACATCGGGCGTCGAGTTCCTCGTGCGTGCCGATGTCCAGCAGCCGGCCGTGATCCAGGACGGCTATCCGGTCGGCGAGCTGCAGGGTCGAGCGGCGGTGGGCGATCAGCAGCGTGGTGCGGCCGGTCATCACCGAACGCAGCGCGTCGTGGATCTCGGCCTCGACCTGCGGGTCCACCGCCGAGGTGGCGTCGTCCAGCAGCAGGATCCGGGGGTCGGTGAGGATCGCCCGGGCCAGCGCGATCCGCTGGCGCTGGCCTCCGGAGAGGGTCAGGCCCTGCTCGCCGACCTTGGTCTCGTAGCCGTCGGGCAGCGCGCGGACGAACTCGTCGGCCTGGGCGGCCCGCGCGGCCGCCACCACCTGCTCGTCCGTCGCGTCCGGGCGGCCGTAGGCGATGTTGGTGCGGACCGACTCGGAGAACAGGAAGCTCTCCTCGGGGACGATGCCGACCGCCGACCGGACCGAGTCCAGGGTGAGGTCGCGCAGGTCGTGGCCGTAGAGGCGGACGGCGCCGGCCGCCGGGTCGTAGAAGCGCGGCACCAGCTGCGCCACCGTCGACTTGCCGGAGCCGGAAGCCCCGACCAGGGCGAGGGTCTCGCCGGGGGCCAGCTTCAGGCTGAGACCGTGCAGGACGGGGGCGGGGTGCTCGGGGTCGTAGCGGAACTCGACCTGGTCGAACTCCAGGGCGACGTCGGCGGTCCGGGGGCCTGTGGTGGCACGGGTTTCTGCGGTGCCGCGGGGGCCTTCGGTGGCGCGGGGGCCTTCGGTGCCGCCTTCGCGGACGCCGGTGGCGGCGCCTTCGCGGGTGCCGTCCCCGGTGAGGTCCAGGGTGAGCGCGTCCGGGCGCTCCTGGACCAGCGGGCGCTCGTCGATCAGCTGGAGGACGCGCTCCACACCGGCCCGGGCCTGCTGGCCGACCGTGATGACCATGGTGAGCATCCGCACCGGTCCGGTCATCTGCGCGACGTAGGTGGAGAAGGCGACGAAGGTCCCGAGCGACACCTGGCCGTCGACGGCCAGCCAGCCGCCGAAGGCCAGCACCGCGACCTGCGCGAGCGCCGGGATGGCCTGCATCGCCGGGTTGTAGCGGGCGTTGAGCCGGATCGACCGGAGCCGGGCGGCGAACAGGTTGCGGGAGGCCCGCTCCAGCTTGTCCAGCTCCTGCGCCTCCTGACCGAAGCCCTTGACCACCCGGACGCCGCCGATCGCGCCGTCCACCACGCCCGCGACGGCGGCCGCCTCCTGCTGGGCGGCCCAGGTGGCGGGGAAGAGGCGCTTGCGGCTGAGGACGGTGATCCACCACAGCGCGGGGGCCATCACCACGGCTATCAGGGTGAGCGGCGGGGAGAGCCAGACCATGACGGCCAGCGACATGACGAACATCAGCAGGTAGCCGGTCATCATCGGCAGCATCGAGAGCAGGCCGTTGATCAGCTGGAGGTCGGAGGTCGCGCGCCCGACCACCTGGCCGGTGTCCAGCCGGTCCTGGCGGTGGCCGTCGAGCCGGCCGAGCGAGCGGAACAGGTCGCTGCGCATGTCGTGCTGGACGTCCAGGGCGAGCTGGCCGCCGTAGTAACGGCGGACCTGGGTGCACCCGAAGACGACGGCGGCGGCGAGCAGCAGCACCACCGCCCAGGGAACCAGCGAGCGGGTGTGCGCGGTGATGACGTCGTCGATGATCAGCTTGGTGACCAGCGGCACCAGCGAGGTGACGGCCATGCCGACGAGCGAGGCGCCGAAGGCGAGCAGCACGCTGCGGCGGGAACGCCAGCAGTAGCCGACCAGGCGGCGCAGCCAGCCGACGGCCTGCGGGTGGTCGCTGGCCGGCTGCGGGTGGTCGCCGTCCGGCTTCGGGCTCGCGCCGGGGTCCGGTGAGCCGCTCGGGGATTGCTCCACCGTGGATCCGTGAGTCTCAGGCATATTTAGGGATGCTAACCATTTCGTCGGGTGGCCGCCATGGCGTTTCCGGCCCGGATGGGGCCGGAGCGGGCCGGGGCAGCCCGGATCGTCCGGTCCGGCGGACTGGCCAACAGCCTGCGGCCTGCGGTGATTCCCGACCGAACGCGTCCCGGTCGAACGCACGCACGGCCCGCCGACCCCGCCCGCCTCCAGGGTCGCCTGACTCCAGGGTCGCGGACGACCCGCCGAAGGCCCAGCGGCCAGGGGCGGGCGAGCACCGTCCTTTGGTCCTAGACCTCAGGTGGTCCTGGACCCCCGACTCCGGCTCCGACCCCGGAACCGGAGCCGGACCGCCACCCCTTGGGCCTGGACCGCCGGGCGGGCTCTCCGGGAGCGCAGGGCTCAGGCCTGCGCGGACACCGACTCGGCCGCCGCCGCGAAGGCGCCGTGGGCGAGGGCGTGCAGCAGGACGGCCATGCCGTCGCGCTGGAGGCCGGAGCGCTCGTCCTGGGCGGGGCCCGGGCCGAGGCTGTGCGGGGTCGAGTTGATCAGGCCGAAGACGGCGTGGACGGCAGCCCTGGCCACCGGTTCGGCGGCGGGGCCCGTCAGCTGCGGATAGACCTGCCGGACCACGTCCACCCACAGCTCGACGTAGCCGCGCTGGAGCCGGCGGACGGTGCGGCGGTCCTCCTCCTTGAGGTTCAGCAGCTCGCGGTCGTGGAGGGTGATCAGGTCGCGGTCGTCGAGGGCGAAGTCGACGTGGCCACCGATCAGCGCGTCCAGCGCGGCGGCCGGACCGTCACCGCCGCCCGCCCGGCGCCGCCCCTCCTCCAGCAGGCGCTCGCTGATGCCGATCAGCAGATCGGCGAGCATCGCGTCCTTTCCGGCGAAGTGGCGGTAGAGCCCGGGGCCGCTGATGCCGACGGCCTTGCCGATCTCGTCCACACCCACCCCGAGGAAACCCCGGGCCGCGAAGAGTCGCGCGGCCTCCCGACGGATCTGGTCGCGGCGTGGGAGCGCGGAGGCTGCGGGGACGTTCGGCATGCTGCCCATCGTAGACAGTGGGGTTATCGGCCGTTAACCTGGGCGCGTAAGTTAACGTTAATTAACGTGGGGTCCACGGGCGCACCGCATTCGGCCGCCCACCTGGTGCCGAGGGCAAGGGAGCTCTTGGGAATGGTCATCTCAACCGCCGGTGTACCCACCGGCGTCCATGGCAGCGCAGCGGTCGGCACCACGGCGGCGCCGGGTGCCGTACCCCCGGGAGCCGCTGCTCCCGCGCCCCGGCTCGGCACCGCGGTCGACCCGGGCTCCACCGCCTACCGCGCCAACACCGAGGCGCACCGGGCCCTCGTCGCCGAGCTGCGCGAGAAGCTCGACGCGGCGGCCCTCGGCGGCGGTGCCAGGGCCCGCGCCCGGCACACGGCGCGCGGCAAGCTGCTCCCCCGCGACCGGGTGGACACCCTGCTCGACCCGGCCTCGCCCTTCCTGGAACTGGCCCCGCTGGCCGCCGACGGGATGTACGACGGGGCGGCGCCCGCGGCCGGGGTGATCGCGGGCATCGGCCGGGTCGCCGGACGCGAGGTGGTGGTGGTCGCCAACGACGCCACCGTCAAGGGCGGCACCTACTACCCGATGACCGTGAAGAAGCACCTGCGCGCCCAGGAGGTCGCGCTGGAGAACCGGCTGCCCTGCGTCTACCTGGTGGACTCCGGCGGCGCCTTCCTCCCCATGCAGGACGAGGTCTTCCCGGACCGCGACCACTTCGGCCGGATCTTCTACAACCAGGCCAGGCTCTCCGCCGCGGGCATCCCGCAGATCGCCGCCGTGCTCGGCTCCTGCACCGCCGGCGGGGCGTACGTCCCGGCGATGAGCGACCAGGCCGTGATCGTCCGCAACCAGGGCACGATCTTCCTGGGCGGGCCGCCGCTGGTGAAGGCCGCCACCGGAGAGGTGGTCACCGCCGAGGAACTGGGCGGCGGCGACCTGCACTCCCGCACCTCGGGGGTGACGGACCACCTGGCCGAGGACGACGCCCACGCCCTCTCCATCGTCCGCACGATCGTGGCCGGGCTCGGCCCGCGCTCGGCCAGGCCGTGGCCGCTCACCCCGGTCGAGCCGCCGGCCGTGGACCCGGCCGGCCTGTACGGGGCCGTCCCGGTCGACCCGCGCACGCCCTACGACGTGCGCGAGGTGATCGCCCGACTGGTCGACGGCAGCCGGTTCGCCGAGTTCAAGGCCGAGTACGGCGCGACCCTGGTCACCGGCTTCGCCCGGATCCACGGCCACCCCGTCGGCATCGTCGCCAACAACGGCGTGCTGTTCTCCGAGTCGGCCCTCAAGGGCGCCCACTTCATCGAGTTGTGCGACCAGCGCGGCATCCCCCTCCTCTTCCTGCAGAACATCACCGGGTTCATGGTCGGCCGGCAGTACGAAGCGGGCGGCATCGCCAAGCACGGCGCCAAGATGGTCAACGCCGTCGCCAGCACCCGCGTCCCGAAGCTGACCGTGGTGATCGGCGGCTCGTACGGAGCCGGCAACTACTCGATGTGCGGCCGGGCCTACTCACCTCGCTTCCTGTGGATGTGGCCGGGCTCGAAGATCTCCGTGATGGGCGGCGAGCAGGCGGCGTCCGTCCTCGCCACCGTCCGCCGCGACCAGTTGGAGGCCCACGGCGAGCAGTGGCCGGCCGAGGCGGAGGAGGAGTTCAAGCGCCCCGTCCGCGAGCAGTACGAGCGCCAGGGCAACGCCTACTACGCCACCGCCCGCCTCTGGGATGACGGCGTGATCGACCCGATGGACACCCGCACCGTCGTCGGCCTCGCCCTCACCGCCTGCGCCAACGCCCCGCTCCCGCCGCCCGGCCCGTACGGGGTCTTCCGGATGTGACCCCGCCCCGGCGGGTGTGACCCGCCCCTTCCGCGCGACCTCTCCTCTCCTGTCGGTGTGACCCCGCTCCTGCGGGCGTGACTCCCTCGGCGCCGGCGCACCGCCCGGGCCGGCGCCCTCCCCTCCACCGCCGCCCCTGCCGCCACCTCCTTCTCCTTCGTACGGCTCCCCTCGACCCGGAGGAACACCTCCCATGTTCGACACAGTTCTGGTCGCCAACCGCGGCGAGATCGCCCTCCGGGTGATCCGCACCCTGCGGCGGCTCGGCGTGCGCTCGGTCGCCGTGTTCAGTGACGCCGACGCCGACGCGCCGCACGTCCGCGAGGCGGACGTCGCCGTCCGGCTCGGCCCGGCCGACCGCAGCGACAGCTCGGCGGCCGAGACCTACCTGCGCACCGACCAGATCCTCGCCGCCGCCCGCCGCACCGGGGCCCAGGCCGTCCACCCCGGTTACGGCTTCCTCGCCGAGAACGCCGGCTTCGCCCGCGCCTGCGCCGACGCCGGCCTCGTCTTCATCGGACCTCCTCCCGGTGCGGTCGAGCTGATGGGCGACAAGATCAACGCCAAGGAAGCCGTCCGAACCGCCGGCGTTCCGGTGGTCCCCGGCAGCCAGGCCACCGCGCCCACCGACGGGGATCTCCTCGCCGCCGCCGAGGAGATCGGCTACCCCGTCCTGCTCAAGCCGTCCGCCGGAGGCGGCGGCAAGGGCATGCGCCTCGTACGGGACCGCGCCGACCTGCCCACCGAGATCGCCGCCGCCCGCCGCGTCGCCCGGACCGCCTTCGGCGACGACACCCTGCTGCTGGAACGCTGGGTCGACCGGCCGCGCCACATCGAGGTGCAGGTGCTCGCCGACGCCCACGGCACCACCGTCCACCTCGGCGAGCGCGAATGCAGCCTCCAGCGCCGCCATCAGAAGCTGATCGAAGAAGCCCCCTCCGTTCTGCTCAATGCCGAGACCCGCGCCGCGATGGGCGCCGCGGCCGTCCGCGCCGCGGAGTCCTGCGGCTACACCGGGGCCGGCACCGTGGAATTCATCGTTCCCGGCATCGACCCGGACTCCCCCGCCACCGCCTCCACCGAGGGGGTGCGGGACTTCTTCTTCATGGAGATGAACACCCGCCTCCAGGTCGAACACCCCGTCACCGAACTCGCCATCGCCATCGGCGACGATTCAGCCCGACTCGACCTGGTCGAGTGGCAGCTGCGGATCGCCTCGGGCGAACGGCTCTCCTTCGATCAGTCCGACATCTCCTTCCTGGGCCACGCCATCGAGGCCCGGATCTGCGCCGAGGACCCGGAACGGGACTTCCTGCCCACCGGCGGCCGCATCCTCGTCCTGGACGAGCCCCAGGGCGAGGGCGTGCGCGTCGACTCCGGAGTCGCCCCCGGATCCGTCGTCACCAGCGCCTACGACCCGATGCTCGCCAAGGTCATCGCGTACGGGCCCGACCGCCCGACCGCGCTGCGCCGGCTCCGCGCCGCGCTGGCCGACACCCGCATCCTGGGCGTCACCACCAACATCGGCTTCCTGCGACGGCTGCTCGCACACCCCGAGGTCGTCGCCGGCCGACTGGACACCGGCCTGGTGGAACAGACGGCCCAACAGCAGCCCGCCCTGCTCACCTCGCCGTACTCCCCGGCGAACGCGCCGAGCGGCGCGAACGCGACCGGCGAGGCCGACAAGGCCAACGAGGCCGATGACGCGCACGAGGCCGGTGCCACCGCTGCCGACCCGCTGACGGCCGAGACGCCACCACCTGCCCACCTCCTCTACTACGCGGCCGCGCTGGCACGGCACCTGGACCTCACCCCGGCCGCCGACCCCGGCGGCTGGACCGACCCCTTCTCCCTTCCCTCCGGCTGGCGCCTGAGCGGCACCCCCGCCTGGACCACCCACCGACTCCGTACCCCCGGCCAGGATCCGGTCTCGGTGCGCATCCGTTCGATCACTGCGGGCAACGTAGCCGATGCCACTGACAATCCCACCGAGCTCACCCGCGAGGTCGAGCTCCGGCTCGGCTCCGGTCCCGTCCACCGCGCCCGCGCGACCCGGACCGCCGACCGGCTGCACCTGACCGTCGACGGCCTGCAGACCACGTTCGCGCTGGCCACCGACGCCGCTCCCGGCCTCGCCGCCGGCCCGGTGACCTGGCTCGGTGTCGAGGGCGACGCCTGGTCGCTGCACGCCCACGACCCGGTGGGCGAGCGCGCCGCCGGAACCGCCGCCCACCACGGCGCCCTGACCGCCCCGATGCCCGGGACCGTCACCGTCGTCAAGACCACGGCGGGCGAAACGGTCCGCAAGGGCCAGCCCCTGCTCGTGCTGGAGGCCATGAAGATGGAACACGTGATCGCCGCCCCGCACGACGGCGTGGTGGCCGAGCTGCGGGCCACCGCCGGCGCCACCGTCGCGATGGAGGAACTGCTGGTCGTGGTCGCCCCGGCCGTGGACGGCGCCGACGAGCAGATCGCCCCCGCGGCCGCCGGAGCGCGGTCATGACCGCACCCGCCCGCGAGCCCGACGCGCTGGACCTGGGCCTGCCCGACCCCGTCCGCGCCCCCGGCCTGCCCGAGGAGGTCCGGATCCACGAGGTCGGACCGCGCGACGGGCTGCAGAACGAGGGCGCCCTGGTGCCCGTGGAGGTCAAGGCGGAGTTCATCGCCCGGCTCGCGGCCGCCGGGCTGCGCACCGTCGAGGCGACCAGCTTCGTCCACCCGAAATGGGTCCCCCAGCTGGCCGACGCCGAGGAGCTGATGCCCCGCCTCGCCGGCCTGCCGGAGCGCCACCCCGGCCTTCGGCTGCCGGTGCTGGTGCCCAACGAACGCGGCCTCGACCGGGCGCTCGCCCACCACGCCACCGACGTCGCGGTGTTCGCCAGCGCCACCGAGACCTTCGCCCGCCGCAACCTCAACCGCTCGGCGGACGAGGCGATGGCCATGTTCCGCCCGGTCGTGGCGCGGGCGACCGAGGCCGGGCTGGCGGTCCGCGGCTACCTCTCGATGTGCTTCGGAGACCCCTGGGAGGGCCCGGTCCCGGTCTCCCAGGTGGTCGGGTACGGCGTGCGGCTGCTGGAGATGGGCTGCGCGGAGCTGAGCCTCGGCGACACCATCGGCGTGGCCACCCCCGGGCAGGTCGGCGCCCTGCTGGCCGGCTTCGCGCGGGCCGGGGTGCCGGCCGACCGGCTCGCCGTGCACTTCCACGACACCTACGGCCAGGCGCTCAGCAACACCCTGGCGGCCCTGCGCGAAGGGGTCACCACGGTGGACGCGTCGGCAGGCGGCCTCGGCGGCTGCCCGTACGCGAAGAGCGCCACCGGCAACCTGGCCACCGAGGACCTGGTGTGGATGCTGCACGGGCTCGGCATCCGAACCGGGGTCGACCTGCGCGCGCTGGTCGCCACCAGCGGATGGATGGCCGAGCGGCTCGGCCGTCCGAGCCCGTCCCGCGCCGTCCAGGCACTGCTCGGCGCCGCCCGGGGCTGACCCCGCCCCACCACCGCTCCCCGGTGCCGGCCGCGCGGAATCCCGGCCGCGGCCGGCACCGGGCACCACGTTCATCGCCCAACCACACCGTGCGACCGTCACACCGTCAGACGGACGCCGGTCGTCCCGCTCACGCCCGCGGCCACCCCGGCCGGGCTCCAGGAGGATCACCGTGTTCGACCACCGGCTCAGCAGCGAGTACGAGGACCTGCGGCGCACCGTCGCCGAGTTCGCCCAGGACGTGGTGGCGCCGAAGATCGGCGGGTTCTACGAGCGGGAGGAGTTCCCCTACGAGATCGTCCGCGAGATGGGGCGCATGGGCCTGTTCGGCCTGCCCTTCCCGGAGGAGTACGGCGGCATGGGCGGCGACTACTTCGCACTGGGCATCGCCCTGGAGGAACTCGCCCGGGTCGACTCCTCGGTGGCGATCACCCTGGAGGCGGCCGTCTCGCTCGGCGCGATGCCGATCCACCGGTTCGGGACGGAGGAGCAGAAGCGCGAGTGGCTGCCCCGACTGACCTCCGGCGAACTCCTCGGCGCCTTCGGCCTGACCGAGCCCGAGGGCGGCTCGGACGCCGGTGCGACCCGCACGACCGCGCGGTACGACGAGACCACCGACGAGTGGGTCATCAACGGCACCAAGTGCTTCATCACCAACTCCGGCACGGACATCACCGGTCTGGTCACCGTCACCGCACTCACGGAACCGATCGCTCGTTCGAGTGAAGAAGGCGAATTCCGCTCGCCAACGCGCGAAATCTCTTCCATCATCGTGCCCACCGGGACCCCGGGGTTCCAGGTATCGAAGAAGTACTCGAAGGTCGGGTGGAACGCATCCGACACCCGCGAACTGTCCTTTACCGACTGCCGCGTTCCCGCGGCCAACCTGCTGGGCGAGCGTGGCCGAGGCTACGCCCAGTTCCTGCGGATCCTCGACGAGGGCCGCATCGCGATCGCGGCCCTGGCCACCGGCCTGGCCCAGGGGTGCGTCGACGAGTCCGTCAAGTACGCCGGCACGCGCCGGGCCTTCGGCCGGCCGATCGGCGCCAACCAGGCCATCCAGTTCAAGCTCGCCGACATGGAGCTGCGCGCCCACACCTCCCGCCTGGCCTGGCGGGACGCCGCCTCCCGGCTGCTGCACGGCGAACCGTTCAAGAAGGAGGCCGCGATCGCGAAGCTGTACTCGTCCGAGGCCGCCGTCGACAACGCCCGCGAGGCGACCCAGATCCACGGCGGGTACGGCTTCATGAACGAGTTCCCGGTCGCCCGTTTCTGGCGCGACTGCAAGATCCTGGAAATCGGGGAGGGCACATCGGAGGTTCAGCGCATGCTCATCGCCCGGGAGATCGGCGCCGGGTTCTGATCCGGCCCCACCGGAGCAACACCCCGCTCCTCAGGCGGCGTTGAGGAGCGCCCGACGCGGCGGGGCGGGCCGGCGCCGGCGGAGCGGTCGACGCCAGTAGCGGCCGATGCCATCGGCCGACCACGGGGAGACCTCTCCGGGGGCGCGGACACGCCGCGCCCGACGGGGCGTCAGGGGATCACGATCACCGGGCGGTTGGCCCGCCGCGCCAGCCGCCCGGAGACCGAGCCGAAGATCTTGCCGAGCAGGCCGTGCGTCGTGCCGACGACGATCGCGTCGGCGGCGTACTCACGGCCGACCTCCTCGATCTCGTGGCAGATGTCGCCGCCACGCTCGATCAGGATCCACGGCACCCCGGCGAGGAAGTCCGCGCAGGCGAGTTCCAGGCCCAGGACCTCGGTCCGGTGGTCGGGGAGGTCGACGAAGACGGGAGGTTCACAGCCTGCCCAGACAGTGGCGGGCAGGCGGTTGGCGACATGCACGATCACCAGGCCGCACTGCGAACGGCGCGCCATGCCCACCGCGTACGCGAGGGCGCGCTCGCTCGACAGGGAGCCGTCGAAGCCGACGACCACGCCGTGCTGGAAGACCGGGTCGAGGGAGCGTGCGGACGCGTCCCGGGCCGTCGAACCAGTGTGTGCGCCGGGCAGGCCGGACGCCTCCGGGCGCTCGGCGCCCGGGCCCAGGCGGCCCGTCACCGGAGACCCTCCGGGGTCGGCCGGGTGCCCGCCACGCCGCTGGCGAGGCCCTGGACGGTCGTGCCGGGCAAGGCGGCCTCGTCGGACCAGGCCGCGCACGGCGCGCACGAGGCCCCGGGGAGCGCCCGGCTCCGGGCCTGCTTCCTCGGCGCCCGGGGTGCGATCGGCGGTACCAGTGACGCCCGAGGTGCCGGCCGGTTCGTCGGCTTCGTCGGCTCGCTGGGCGGCGGCGTCGCCAACCCGCTCGCCAGCAACCCTCTCACCGACAACCCGCTCTCCTGCGTGCTCGTCGACACGGTCATCAGGCCGCTCGCCCCCACGCTCGCCCCCGTGCTCGTCAGCCGGTACGCAGCCCGGCTCGTCGGCCTGGGCGCCACCCTCGGCTTGGCCATCGGCCTGCCTGCTGGCGGGCAGGCGACCCGATGCCTCGGCGTCGCCGTCGGCTGGAGCGAGGTCCGCGCGGCCGCCGTCGTCCCCGGCGTCTGCGCCCGCGTTGCGGGGCGCGTCCGGCTCCACCGGTCGGAAGGACTCAAAACCAGCCATGGCTCACGGCTCTTCATGGGAGAGGGGCCGACAGGAGAGGACAACGCCGCCCGGGCAGCAGGCCCGCCCACGGGATGACGTCGGTCTGCGCCGCGCAGCACCGTATGTGACCTGTTCCTTTCAGAGTACGACGGGTGTGAGGCCCAGCCCAGCGGTGAGGCCTCGGAGCGGCATTGTTCCCGCGAAAGGGGGATGCGCCCGCCGTCGGCAGTGCGCCCTGCCCGCAGGCCACGCGCCCCCTCCAGAAAGGAGGTTCCCTGGAGCTTGACTGAGCGGACCGGGTGACGCAACAGGCCTGCCGGACACCGTGACCGGACTGTCATGGATCGGCGACGATCCGTTGCGACACGTCGCGAACCGTCACGTCCCGCCAGCCTCAGTCGGCCCGCCCGGACCCACCCGTATGCCGGGTCCTGGAACCCGTTTCAGCCACTACGTACGGCTTCGCGACGCGGTCTGGCATTTGCCAGGTGCATAGGCGCGGCCGCTGGCACCATGCTCGGCATGCCCCTGCTCCTGTTCGACCTCGACAACACGCTGCTCCCCAGGGACGCCGCTTTCCGGGCCTGGGCTCAGGATTTCCTGTCCGAGCGCGACCTGCCGCCCGGAGACCTCGACTGGTTCGTCACCCTCGACGGCGGCGGCTACGTGCCGCGCAGCACCGTACTGTCCGCCGTCCGGCGCCGCTACGGGTTGGACGTCTCCGCCGAGTTCCTGCTCGCCCACTACCGACGCGGCATCAACTCCCACATCCACTGCCCGCCCGGACACGTCGACGCGCTGCGGGCGGCCCGGGCGGCCGGGTGGACGCTCGGCATCGTCAGCAACGGCGGCACCCGGCCGCAGTTGGAGAAGATCCGGCTGACCGGGCTGGGGCCGCTGGTCGACGGCTGGGTCATCTCCGAGGAGGCCGACTGCGTCAAACCGGATCCGCTGATCTTCGAGATAGCCGCCCAGCGGTGCGGCGTCGCACCCACCGGGACGTGGGCCGCGCACACCTGGATGGTCGGGGACCACGCGCCCGCGGACATCGCCGGCGCCGAACTGGCCGGCCTGCGCAGCGTCTGGCTGCACCACGGCCGGCCCTGGGCCGAGATCGGCTACCGGCCGACGCTGAAGGCGGCCGGCCTGCCGGAGGCCGTCGGGCAGGTGCTCGCCGCACGCGGCGCGCCGTCGGCCAGGCCGGGCCTGCGCGCGGGCGGGCCGGGCCAGCGGCGGTCCGCCGGGGTGCCGGTGCGCGCGGGGGCGCTCACCAGCGCGCGGACCGGCGCACGGCTGACGGAATCCGCCCCTGACGGCCCGTTCGCGCCTGCCGCCGTGAACGCCGGAACGGCGAGTGCCCCCGATGGTTCGACGGCGGGGTCGGATGTCCGAAACCGAACCGGCGAGTTTGCCGTGGTCGCCGACAGCCGTCCTGGCCTGATCCCCGGCGCGGGCCCGGCGACGGACCCTGGGGCGAGCGTGCTGCGCCCCGTCGCGGTGGCGCGCCCAACGGCCGTCCGCACGGCGGCGGATGGGGCCGGGCCCGCCCGGACCACGTTCGCCGTGGCACCGGCGGCGGCCGCCCCGTAGCGGCCCCCCCTGGAAAGCGCGCCACCTCGTACACCCCACCCCGCACGCCCTTCACACACCCCGCCCCGCCCCGCCCCACCGCACCGCACCGCCCCGCACCGCGACTAGCGACCCGCCCCGCACCTGGCGACGAACCGCCTCGGGACGACCCGCCGCGGGGCGGCCCGGCCGTCAGCCGTGCGCGGAGGTCCGGGTCCACCAGCAGGTGCGGGCCTGCTCGGTGAACCCGAGCTTGCGGTAGAGCGGTTCGCCGAGCGAGGTGGCGACCAGGGTGGCCGGGCGGTCGGGGTGCGCATGGGCCAGGGCGGTCTGGAGCACGGCGCGGGCCACGCCCTGGCCGCGCCGGCTGGGCAGGGTGGCGACCCAGTACACCCCGGTGGCCCGGCCGTCGTCGTAGGTGAGGCAGGTGCCGGCGGTGGCGCCGTCGACGCGGCCCAGCCAGGTCCGGAGCCCGGGTTCGCGCAGGAGCTGTTCCGGGAGCGCGTCGCCACGGGTCCAGGGCTGCCGGGCGGGCAGCGGGAAGCCGTCCACGATCGCACGCTCGACCTGCGCGAACGCATCGCCGTCCAGCACCTCATCGACCGTCAGGGATCCTCCGCCGTGCGCCTCCGAGAGGAAGGGGAGGACGGCCGGGACGCCGTCGACCGGGCCGGGTTCACGGGCCATCACCGGCATGACCGGCATCCGGGTGGCGCCGAACCTGGTCAGGTCGAGTGCGCCGTACGGGTCCTCCAGGGTGAAGCAGATGGTCTCCCACTCCTTCAGGAGGTCCGCCAACTCCCCTTCCACCAGTGATGGTTCGACATAAGGGCTGGTGACCACGAAGCGGTGCGAGTCCTCCGGGGTGCGGGCGCAGCGGACCGCCGTCAAGCCCGGGCGGGTGCGGAACCGCCAGCCGTGCACGCGGGCTTGGGCGAGCCAGAAGGCGGCGGCGTTGTCGTTGGCCTGTTCGAGCCGGCTGTTGGTGTTCACGGCAGGACGGTAACCCGGACGTCACGCCCCTGTTTCGCCGCCCCGGCCCTGGCCGGATGAAGCCTGGGAGGCGCACGAGCTCATTTCGTGCGCCCTCTCGTGCACCGCCGATTTTCGGTCAATTTCGCGCCAATCCCTCCCGCTTGGGCAAATCCGCAGCCCAGACCCACCGACCGGGCGCGCGCGGGCCGGACGCCCCAGGACCGGCCCCGCGACAACCAGCCACCGTTGCACCGGCCCTCTTCCCAGAAGGGTCGACGGGTGCCACGCTTCGTGATCGAATGCATCACGCCAAATTGCCATGTCGACATAGCGTCGGATGGTGAACTTGTCACAACGGCAATGGTCAACCCGATAGATTTCGATCTTGGCGAGCAGTGCCGCACCACCCACACCACACCACCGAGGGGGCTTGAGCGCCTTGAGCAGGGTGAGCAGGAGCGACGCGGGTCCTGACAGCGGCCAGGCGGCGGCCGGTATCGCGGCTCGGTCCGCGAGAAGCACCGGCACCTCCGCGACCGCGGCCACCACCCGCAACTCCGGCACCCCGGGCGCCGCCTCGCACTCCTCGTACCCCACAGTGCCCTCCACCGGCACCGCCGCCACCGGCACCCCGGCGGCGGCCGCAGAGCACGGCGGAGCGGCACACGGCGGGCAGACGTACGGCGGTCCCGCGTACGGCGGGCAGGCATACGGCGGGTCAGCACACGGCGGAGCAGGGCATGGCGGCCAGCAGTCGCACTCCGGACAGGCCGTCAGCCGAGGTGTCGTCAGCCCGGCGCAGGCCTACGGCGCCGACTTCCCGGCCTACCCCGGCTACCCGGGGACGGGCGCGACGAACGGCGCGATCGGCACGAACGGGGCGAACGGCACTCCTGGCCTGAACGGCGCCCCCACCGGCTCCCTGGGCGGCCCGCTCGCCGGCCTCCCGCTGGGCTCCCCCGGCCACGGCCCGCTGGGCCACGGCGGCGGCCCGGGCGCGAACGGCTCGTCGACCCCGATGACGGTCTCCGCCCCGCGCAAGCTCTCCGGCCGCCGCCGCCGGGAGACCGTCGCGGTGCTGATCTTCGGCGGCGCCCCGATCTTCGAGAGCTCGATCCCGCTGTCCGTCTTCGGCGTCGACCGCCAGGACGCCGGGGTGCCGCGCTACCGGCTGCTGGTCTGCGCCGGCGAGGACGGCCCGCTCGCCACCACCGGCGGCCTCACCCTGTCCGCTCCGTACGGCCTGGAGGCCCTCGCCCGGGCCGGCACGATCGTCGTACCGGCCTGGCGCTCGATCTCGCAGCCCCCGCCGGTCGAGGCGATCACCGCCCTGCGCAAGGCCCACCACGAGGGCGCGCGGATCATCGGGCTCTGCACCGGTGCCTTCGTCCTGGCCGCCGCCGGCCTGCTCGACGGCCGCCCGGCGACCACCCACTGGATGTACGCGCCGACGCTGGCCAAGCGCTACCCCCGGGTGCACGTGGACCCGCGCGAGCTCTTCGTCGACGACGGCGACGTGCTCACCTCGGCCGGCACCGCCGCCGGCATCGACCTGTGCCTGCACGTGGTGCGCAGCGACCACGGCGCCGAGGCGGCCAACGCGCTGGCCCGCCGCCTGGTGGTCCCGAGCCGTCGCAGCGGCGGCGGGCAGGCCCAGTACATCGATCAGTCTTTACCGGAGGAGATCGGCAACGACCCGCTGGCCGAGGTGGTCACCTGGGCGCTGGAGAACCTCAACCAGCAGTTCGACGTCGAGGTGCTGGCGGCCCGCGCGTACATGAGCCGACGCACCTTCGACCGGCGGTTCCGCACGCTCACCGGCAGCGCGCCGCTGCAGTGGCTGATCACCCAGCGGGTGCTCCAGGCGCAGCGGCTGCTGGAGACCTCGGAGCTGTCGGTGGACGACGTCGCCCGCCGGTGCGGGTTCCGTTCGCCGGTGGCGCTGCGCGGGCACTTCCGCCGCCAGCTCGGGGTCTCGCCGGCCGCGTACCGGACCAGCTACCGGGCGCGCCGGCCCGGGCCGCAGTCGGCGGTGCCGACCGGTCCGCACGGCGGCGACCTGCGGCTGCCCGGTGCCCTTCCGCACGCGGCGGCCACGGCCGGGTCGGCGACGGGCGCGGCGCTGTTCGGCGGGTCGCACGGCACGCAGCACGGCGCACAGCACGGCAGCCAGCACGGTGCGCAGCCCGCGTACCCGTTCCCGGCCGGGAACGGCACACCGGCGCAGGGCGGCCCGCACGGCCAGCCGCTGCCGCACGGCGCGTCGCCGGCCGCGGCGGGGCAGCAGGGCCCGCACGGCCAGCCCGGCCCGTTCGCGCCGGGGCAGGCCGGGACGCCGGCCGACCGGTCCTTCCACGCCCGGGCCGGGCAGCCGTACCCGCACCAGCAGGCCGCACAGCAGCCGCACCCCGGGCAGCAGGGTGCGGGGCGCGGTCCGGTGCGGTCGCCGCTGGTGCCGCCGCAGGCCGGGTCGGGGGCGGGGCGTCCACCGCGCACCGCGGAGCACGCGGCGGCGGAGGACGGCCACCCCCAGCCGGGGGCGCGCGGCCAGGGGCAGGGGCACCGCAGTGCGGTCGAACGGCCCGCGGACGAACCGGGTGCCGCGGCGGGCTCCGCCCGCGGCCACGGCTCGGCGAGCGGCCGGGTGCCGGCCCCCGCCCCCACCGGGCAGCCGACGACCGGGGCCGGAGAGCTCCGGGGTCGCCAGGCGCGGGTGCCGCAGGCCCGTCCGCAGGGCGGCCGGGCGGCGGCGACCGACAGTGCCCGGGCGGCGCGCGAGGCCCGTCCGACCCGGGACGGTCACGCGGTCCGGACCGGGCGGGAGGGCGAGCGGCCGGACGGCCACGGCCCGCACGGCGGCGCGGAGGAGCACCAGGCCGAGGGCTGTGCCCCGGAGCCCCGCTCGGCTCCGCCGGTCCCCGCGGCGCGTGATCGCGCCGTAGGGTGAGTTGTGTGAATGACCGTTTGGTATGGATCGACTGTGAAATGACCGGCCTCGACCTCGACCAGGACGCCCTGGTCGAGGTCGCGGCACTGGTGACGGACTCCGAGCTCAACATCCTCGGCGAGGGTGTGGACGTCATCATCCGCCCGCCGGCGGAGGCGCTGGCGGGCATGCCCGAGGTGGTGCGCGCGATGCACACCTCCTCCGGCCTGCTGGAGGAGCTGGAGCAGGGCGTGACGCTGGCCGAGGCCGAGGCGCGGGTGCTCGCGTACATCCGCGAGCACGTGCCGGAGGCCGGCCGGACGCCGCTGTGCGGGAACTCGGTGGCCACCGACCGCGGCTTCCTCGCCCGGGACATGCCGGCCCTGGAGAAGCACCTGCACTACCGGATCGTGGACGTCTCCTCGATCAAGGAGCTGGCCCGCCGCTGGTACCCGAAGGCGTACTACAACAGCCCGCAGAAGGGCGGCAACCACCGGGCGCTCGCCGACATCCGCGAGAGCATCGACGAACTGCGGTACTACCGCGAGGCGGTGTTCGTCCCGCAGCCCGGGCCGGACACCGACACCGCGCGCGCCATCGCCGAGAAGTACCAGGCCCCGGAGGGCTGACCCGAGGAGCCCGGGGGAGGTGCCCGCGTTCGCCCGGGCGAAAGCCTGGCGCGAGCACCCTCTCGGATCCTGTAGAGTTCTTCCTGTCGGAACGGGAACGCGGAAGCGGGAACGAGCCGGACAGATGGTGGGTGTAGCTCAGTTGGTAGAGCACCTGGTTGTGGTCCAGGTGGCCGCGGGTTCAAGTCCCGTCACTCACCCCAGAGCCTGAGGGGCCGATCTCTTCGAGAGATCGGCCCCTCAGGCGTTTTCGCGTTCCCTCAACTCTCCACCGTGGTTCGGGTTTTCCCGGTGCAGGCCTGCCGCCAGAAGCTACCGGCTAGTAACATTCCTGCCATGACCACACCTTCGATCGGCCAGCTGCTCGACTCCACCGTGCCGATGGCGCGCACCCTCAAGCTGGAGTACCTGGAGACCACCCCGGACCGCGCCGTACTGCGGCTGCCCGACCAGCCCGAGTACCACAACCACGTCGGCGGACCGCACGCCGGCGCGATGTTCACCCTCGCCGAGTCTGCCAGCGGCTGCATCGTGCTCGCCGCCTTCGGTGACCAGCTCTCCCGGGCCGTGCCGCTCGCGGTGAACGCCGAGATCGCCTACAAGAAGCTCGCCATGGGCGAGGTCACCGCCACCGCCGTCCTCGGCCGGCCCGCCGCCGAGGTCGTCGCCGAGCTGGACGCCGGCGGCCGCCCCGAGTTCCCGGTCACCGTCGAGATCACCCGCGCCGACGGCGCCGTCACCGGTGTGATGACCGTCACCTGGACGCTGCGCCCCAACTCCTGACCGCGCCACGGCCGGTGGCCCCGGGCGACCCGGCCCCGGGGCCACCCGTACGATGACTGTCCGTGACGGCGGGCGTGACCTCACGACCCGTCCGCTCGTTCTCAACTCACATGCGAGCCAATCACGCGACCAAGCCCCAGGAACCCGCCCCCCGCGGCGTCGGCGCACGGCGCGCGATCGGCCGGTGGCTGCCCCGCGTCCTCGCCGCCGGCGGCGCCCTCCTCCTCCAACTCGGGGGCTTCGGCGCGCAGGACGCCTCCGCCGGCCCGCTGCCGGACCAGACCCGACCCGCCGTCCTCCGGACCCTGGCCTCCGGGCCGGCGCCCGGCCGGCTCGTCCAGGCCGGGCG
The DNA here is from genome assembly GCF_042887425.1 of Kitasatospora sp. NPDC057940. Classification (NCBI taxonomy): domain Bacteria; kingdom Bacillati; phylum Actinomycetota; class Actinomycetes; order Kitasatosporales; family Streptomycetaceae; genus Kitasatospora; species Kitasatospora sp. NPDC057940. The sequence goes on along the minus strand of NZ_JBHVPH010000009.1, from coordinate 228,352 downwards.
GCCCGCGTACGACGGGCCGTCGGCCGAGCGCTCCGCCGACCCCGGGCGCCCGGCGGCCGAGGAGGCCGACCGCCCCTCCCCCGGGCTCGTCGGGGAACTGACCGGCGCCGTCCCCGACGCCGGGATCGACGGCACCACCGACGCGGTCGGCAGCGTCTTCCAGGACCGGATCCGGGCCGGCGGCCTCCCCCTGCCCGGGCAACGGGCCGCCGTCCCCGACGCCTTCGCGATCGCCTCCGGCCTGGTCGACACCGTCCCCGCCCAGGGCCGCCCCGCCGAGACCCGCGCCTCCCGGGAGGGCGGGCCCGCCGAACTCCCCGCCGCCGCACGGTCCGGCGCCACCGGAGGCCGCTCGGCCGCACCTGCCGCCGCCACCCGCCCGTCCGGGGCGGCCGACGCGCCCCCGGTCCAGGAGGCCACCGCCCCGGACGGGCGGAGCGCGGCCGGGCCCGCCACCAGCCGTGACCGGACGGGTGCCACCATCGCCCCGCCGGTCGGGCCCGGCGCACCCGCCCAGCCGTCCGAAACCCTCGTACTCGCCGACACCGCCACGGTGACGGTCGTGGGCGACGGGTCCGCCACCGCGACCGCCGTCCTCGCGCCGATCGCCGCCGGGCTGCTGCTGACCGGCGCGGCCATGTGCAAGCACCGCGGCCTGCCGCGCGGGCACTGACCGGGCTCACGCTCCTGGCGACGGTTCCCGCGCCGGCCGCGGACGTGCACGCCCGGGGGCGAACCGGACGTGCTGCCGATCCGGGTCGCACTCCTCGCCGGCCGGAACGGCTCCGGGTCCGGACCGGAGTCGGGATGCCGGGCCGGCGCAGGCCGGGGCGGCGACCGCCATCGTCAGCCGCAAGCCGGATCGCCGTCAGGGGATTTCAGGCGGCGGTGGGCAGCCCCGCCGGTGGTCGGCCAGGAGGCCAACCGGGAGGTCAGCGGAAGACACCCGGGGGCGGGGCCGGGGAGGGGGCGGCGGTGGCGTCCGTGGCGGGGACGGCCCCGGCGGCGAACGCGGTGAGGGCGGGCCCGTGTTCGACCCGGCCGAGGGCGGCGTCGGAGGCGACGCGGCGGGTGAGGTCGGCGATCGGGAGGGGTGCGTGGGCGCCGGCGAGGACGAGGTTGCCGAAGCGCTTGCCGCGCAGGACGGCGGGGTCGGCGACCAGGCACAGTTCGGGGAAGACCGCGCCGAGGGTGGCGATCTGGGAGCGGGCGAAGGGCAGCGCCGAGCCGTCGGCGATGTTGGCCGCGTACCAGCCGCCGGGGGCGAGGGCGCGGGCCGCGAGGGCGGTGAACTCGACGGTGGTGCAGTGGGCCGGGGTGCGGGCGCCGGAGAAGACGTCGGTGATGACCAGGTCGGCGCTGCCCTCGGGGGTGCGTTCGAGCACGCTGCGGGCGTCGGCGCCGCGCACCTTGATCTGCCAGCTGCGCTCCAACGGCAGCTCGGTGCGGACGAGTTCGGTGAGCGCGGTGTCGATCTCGGCGACCTGCTGGCGGGAGCGGGGCCGGGTGGCCGCGACGTAACGGGCCAGGGTGAGGGCGCCGCCGCCGAGGTGCAGCACGGTGAGCGGGCGGCCGGACGGGGCGACCAGGTCGATCAGGTGGCCGAGCCGACGCTGGTACTCGAAACCGAGGTGGGTGGGGTCGGCGAGGTCGACCATGGACTGCGGGGCGCCGTCGATCAGCAGCGACCAGGCGGCGGGGCGGTCCCGGTCGGGGCGCAGTTCGGCGAGGCCGGAGCCGACCGCGCGGGTGAGCGGGCCCTGGGCGTGGGTGCGGCCGCCGGGGCCGGTGACGTCCGGCCCGGTGTCGCGCTCGGTGCCGCGGCCCGTGCCCCGGGCTGCTCTGCTGCTTCGTCCCATGACCGCCATTATCGCCGCCGGGCGAGGCGGCCCCGCTGGTCAGGGAGGTCAGGGGGAGGTCGGAGAGGTTCGGGGGGGCGTGCCAGGTGGATCCGGCCGGAGGGGCGGGCCAGGCTCGCGGGCCCGGCGGGATCCGCACGGCACGCCCGCTAGAACGGACCGAGGCCGCCTGCGGTGAGCGTGCAGGCGGCCTCGCAGAGGGCGGATCGGAGCACCCAGGCGTCGGTGGGGCGGGCGGCGCAGGTGGCGCCGGAGGGGGGCATCACCCACCGTGGGTCGGTGGCGGTCGGGAGCAGGGCGCCGGCGGTACAGGAACTGCCGGGCAAGTGCCAGGTCTCGCTGGTGCCGGCGGGGACGAGGAAGGTGACGGTGCTGCCGTTGCGGCTCTGCAGGACGGCCCCGCAGGCCCTGCGCAGCCGCAGGATGTCCACCGCCTCCAGGCCGTGCCGCAGGGCGACCGTCACGGTGTCGCAGGTGGTGACGAGGGTGTCCTGGTCCGGTCCGGGGCCGAGGCGGTGGCCGGGGTGCCGGCCGCCGCGGGGGGCGCGGCCGCCTTCGACCGGGCCCCTGCCGGGGAACCGGTCGTCGGCCGGGTCGGGGAGCAGGGCGGGGGCGGCGCCGGCGAGCACGCCGCCGGCGGCCGGTCGGTACTGCGGCAGTCCGGTGGCCATCATGGGCCCTCCTGTACCTCGTCGGGTCGGAAGCGCCGCCACCCGGGAGGTGGGGGCCGCGGGGACGGACGGCAGGCCGGGGCGACGGCCTGGGCTTCCACGTATCAGGACAACGCCGCTGACACCTCGCAGGCCACGGGGCGCCTTACAGCAAGGCATGGCATTTCATGGCGGATAACCCGCAACCACGCCCGCTTTATACCGAATTGGGGGCACATCTCCCGCGAACCGGCTGTGGTCGACCGGTCACGCCCGGTACTGTCGGTGGCGGGTCACGACGACCCCACCGGCCACACCGGGCCGTTCCCGCACCGTCGCGCACCACCGTGCCGACACCCGGACCGTACCCGCACTTCGCCCCCGCACCCGACACCCGCGCACCTCCGGCGCCGCCGGCCGCGCGCCCGCACCACCACCCTCCGCACGACCACGGAGCGCACCATGGCAGCCACCCCACCGGCCGAGCCGAACCGCCCGTCACCCAACGCCGTGATGCGCGCACTGCGCGGCGACCGCTCACCCGGCGAGTTCGCCATGGCCGTGCGCCGGGCGGCCCGGGAGATCGGGGAGCACGTCTCCTGCGACGCCCGCTACGTCGGGCGGGTCGAATCCGGTGAGATCCGCTGCCCCAACTACGCCTACGAGCGGGTCTTCCGGCACATGTGGCCGGATCGCACGCTCACCGAACTCGGCTTCTCCCCCCGGACCGCCGTCCGCCGCCGCCCGGCGGACGGCGCCGACGGGAGGGCCGAAGCCCCCCCGCTCCACCCACCGTTCCCGCCCCCGCCCGCCCCGCGCTCACCACTCTCCACTCAACTCCCGTACGCTGCCTCGCCGTACGCGGATCCAGCCGCTCCGACCGGGCCCCCGTGGCCGAAGGCCGTCGCGGTGCCCCGGGGGCCCGATGGATCGCCCTATCTCGACGAGGAGAACGACGACGTGCGTCGCCGTACGTTCCTGGCCGGCGGCCCGACCGCGCTGGCCACCGTGATCGGCATCGACCGGCCGACCGTGGCCGCCGCCGCGGCCACCGGCAGTGCCGCCGCCGACCCCGCCGCACCGGTGCTGTTCGAGCCCGGCCCCGGCGCCTTCGTGCCCGGCCGCCCCGGGCCGGTACCGCCACCCCGCAAGGTCGGCGCCGCCGAGGTGCTCGGCGTCGAGGAGGCCGTCCGGGAGATCCGGCTGGCCGACGACGCGCACGGCGGCGACACCCTGTTCGAACGCGCCGGGCAGTCGCTGCGCACCGCCTACCTGCTGCTCAACGAGGGCGAGTACAGCGCGGAGACCGAACGCCGGCTCCAGGCCGGGGCCGGCGAACTCGCCATCTCGGTGGGCTGGTTGGCACACGACTCGAACCGGCTGGCGGACGCCCGCTCGCTCTACGCCGAGGCGCTCGCCACCGCCCGCATGGCCGGCGACGCCGCACTGGAGGCGCACGTGTTCTGCAACAGCGCCTTCCTCGCCCGGGACGCCGGCCGCCCCCGCGAGGCGCTGCGCGCCGCCCAGGCCGGGCAGGTCGCCGCCCGCCAACTGGACTCCCCCCGGCTGCTCGCGCTGCTGGCCATGCGGGAGGCCGGCGGCTGGGCGCTGCTGCAGGACCGCGCCGCCTGCGAACGCGCGATCGCCCGGTCGTACACGCTGTTCGGCCGCGGCCGCTCCGAGGACGATCCGGAGTGGATGTCCTTCTTCGGCGAGGCGGAGATCGCCGGCCTGCAGTCGCAGTGCTGGTCCGCACTCGGCGACTGGGACCGCGCCAGCGAGCAGGCCGCGCTGGCCATAGCCCTGCAGAAGCCGCACTTCGTCCGCAACCGGGTGCTGTACACCGCCGAGCTGGCCCACGACCGGCTCGGCCGGGGCGACTTGGCGGGTGCGGCGCACCACGGTTCGGCCGCCGTGGCGCTGTTCGGCGAAGTCCGCTCGGCCCGGATCCGGAGCATGCTGGCGGACACCGCCGAACGGCTGCGCCCGCACGCCGCCGTGACCGAGGTGCGCCACTTCCTGGCCGGGTACGACCAGGCGGCGGCCGCCTGAGGCACGTGTCCTGACCGACCGTCAGTGACCGGCGGTCAGGCCCTCCAGGTGGGAGAGGTCGTTCCAGACCTCCACGGCCGGCGCGCCGTACTCCCAGGAGAGCACGCAGAGCGCGGCGGTGCCGAGCTTGAAGCGCTGGGCGAACTCGGGCGGCAGGCCCAGCCAGCGCGCGGTCAGGATGCGCAGCAGGTGGCCGTGCGCGAACAGGACGACGTCCCGGTCCGCGCAGTGCATGACGGTGGTGTCCGGCTCGGGGACGCCGTGCTCCTCGTTGAGGCCGGCGAGGAAGGCGTCCACCCGGGCGGCCACCTCGGAGAGCTTCTCGCCGCCGGGCACGCCGTCGCGCCAGATCAGCCAGCCGGGGTGGTCGGTGGCGCGGATGTCCGCGCCGGTGCGGCCCTCGTACTGGCCGTAGTCCCACTCCAGGAGCTCGGGGCGGTCCACCGCCCGGTCGCCGAAGCCGGCCAGGGCGCAGGTCTCCTTGGCGCGGCCGAGCGGACTGGTGTAGACGAGCGCGTCCGGCAGCCCGTTCCAGGGGGCCTTGGCGAGGCGGGCGCCGAGCGCGCGGGCCATCGCCCGGCCCTCCTCGGTCAGCGGGATGTCGGTGCGGCCGGTGTGGCGGCCGGTGGCCGACCATTCGGTCTCGCCGTGGCGGACCAGCACGATTCGGGCGGGCATGGCAGGCTCCTCGCAGCGGGGCGGTGGCAACGGTCGGTCTCACCCTTGAGCACCGGGTTCCATGATCCCTCACCCGGACGGCGGGCACGATCGCGGGCCGGGCCGAAACGGTCCGGAGGCGGCGGCGGGCCGAAACGGTCCGGAGGCGGCGGCGGGCCGAAAACGGCCTCGGTGTCCGGGCCGACCGGGTCGCGGAGTGTCCCCACCTGTCACGCACGCGCGGTTCAGGCCGGAACAGGCCGGTCCGCACCGCATTGTCGGACCCGGGTGCGACACTGGGCCGCACCATGAACGTCTCGACGAACGTCCCGTCCACCGGGCACGCTGAGCCGCTCGCCCAGCGGCTCGCCGAACTGCGCGGTCCCGCGCCGCAGCGCAGCCTGAACGCCCGTTCCCTCGCCGCGCTCGCCGCCAATCCGGGCTGCCACCGCCGCGCCGTGCTCGACGCCGCGGGGGTGGACAAGTCGACGCTGGCCGCCCGGCTCGGCCGCCCCGCGCCGTTCGGGCAGTCCCCGTTCGCGATCGCCCGCGGCGTGATCTTCGAGTCCCGGCTGAAGGCGGACGACTACGCCGCGCTGCTGGAGCCGCTGCGCGGCCACCTCGGCGTCCCCGCGGACGGCGGCACCCCCCTGCAGGTGCCGGACCTGCTGCACCGTTCCGGGCCCGCCGTCCGGGCCGACCGGACGGTCGAGGCGCTGGCCCGGGCCGCCGCCGACCCGGACGCCTGGACGCTGCTGGACCACCCGATGCTGCGCCTGGACGTGGCGGGCGGCACCGCCTACCTGGAGCCGGACGCGATCGTGGTGCACGGCGGCCGGTGCACGGTGGTCGAGATCAAGTCCTTCCCGGTGCTGGACGGCGGCGCGGACCCGGCCAAGGTCGGCGCCGCCGCCCGCCAGGCCGCCGTGTACGTGCTGGCGCTCCAGCGGACGGCCGCCGCGCTGGCCGGCCACCCGCTCGACGTCGACCCGTACACCGAGCAGCGGCTGCCCGGCAGCCCCCGGTCGAGCGTGCTGCTGGTCTGCCCGAAGGACTTCGGCAACCGGCCGACGGCCGTCGCCGTCGACGTCCGCCGCGAACTGGCCACCACCCGCCGCCAGCTGAGCCGGATGACCGGTATCGACCGGCTGCTGGCGGAGCTGCCGGCGGGCGCCGACTTCGACCTGGCGGCCGACGAGGAGGGCGTGCCGGCCCGCTCCGCCGAGGAGCTGACCGCCTCGGTCGAGGCGGTGCCCGCCGCGTACGGCCCGGACTGCCTCTCCACCTGCGAGCTCGGCTTCCACTGCCGCGCCCGGGCCCGCTGCGACGACCGGGTCGAGCAGCTCGGCCGGGGCGTGCGCGGCGAACTGGGCAGCATCCGGACGGTGACGCGGGCCCTGGCCGCCGCCGAGGCCGGCATCGCCGCCACTGAGCGCACCGCCGCCGTGGACGAGAACGCCGACGCCGATGCGGACACCGACACCGACGTGGACGAGGCGGCCGAGCGGCTGGCCTACGCGGCCGCGCTGCGCGCCGAGGCGCTGGGCAAGACCCCGACGGCGGGCCGCGCATGAGCGGGCGCAGCACGGCCGTGCGCGAACGCGGCGGGCCCGGGGCGGGGGCGGGCGCATGAGCCTGCTGACCACCCTCGCCCGGCTGGAGGCCGTCCGCAGCGGGCGGGCCGAGCCGCTGGCCACCGTCCGGCACCGGCACCTGTCCGACCGCCCGATGATTCTCGTGCCGCTGACGGCCGCCGGTGAGGCCGGAGCGCCGCTGGCGGTGCTGCTGGGCACCGACCGGGACGCACCCCGGCTGCACCTGGTGCCGCAGCCGCTCAACCGCACCCTGCGGTTCGACTTCCTGGCCGAGCTGGCCGCCGACCTGCTGCCGTACCTGGAGTCCTTCGCCGAGGACGTGGAGCAGATCGAGGGCTCCGAGAAGGATCCGGAGACCGGCGAGAAGACCCAGGTGTTCCGCGAGCTGTGCGCCGACGCGCCGCAGCTGATCGTGCCGAACGGCGCGGGCGTGCGGCACCTGGCCCTGCTCGGCCGCTCCACCCGGTTCCGCCGCACGGTCGAGGACGACGAGCCGGGGCCGTACCCCGCGCCGGTGCGGGTGCCGCTGCTCGGCCGCTGGCTGACCCACCTCACCGACCGCGCCCAGGTGCCGGGCACCAGCCTGCTGCTGCCGATGACCGGCCTGCTGGCCCGGCACTGGGCCACCGGCCAGAGCCATCTGGAGGACCAGCACCTGGCCGCCCACCTGGCCTGGCACGCCCCGCCGGACGGCCTGACCGGTGCCGAGGCGGCCGAGCGCGCCGAGTCCGCCCGGGACGACCGGGGGCAGCTGCTGCACCCGCCGGCCGGCCCGGCCACCGATCCGCGCTTCGACGAGTTCGTGCTCGCCCCGGCGATCGCCCGCTACGACACCGCCACGGCCGCCCTTCAGCACAGCGCCGAGCAGCGCGACGAGGCCGCCGCCGAGCGTGCCCGGGCGGCCGTCCGGGCGGCGGTCGAGCAGTTGCGCGAGGTGCTGGCGGCCGTGCTGCTGCCCACCTGGCGGGACGTCTGGCGCGGCCTGGACCTGCTGCGCGGGCTGCCGCCCGCCGGGCACCTGGCGGAACGCTGGACCGGCGACCGCTGGTCCTACACCGGCCACCGGGACCGGCTGGCGGCCGGCGAGCCGCCGCAGCCGCGGCAGGACGACGCCGTCACGGCCGCCCGCAAGCTCGCCCAGCGCGAGCGCGAGCAGACCCGGCTGGACGTCCAGGAGGCGCTGGACGATCCGCTGGCGATGGCCGAACACCGGCTGTCCGGCGAGGCGTTCAGCGGCGTGGTGACCGAGGTGGTGCCGGACTACGACACCACTGGCCGCTCCCCCAAGCCGCGCCCGCTGATCACCCTGCGCACCGCCGACCGCCCGCACGCGGACCTCGGGCGGGAGGCGCACCGGGTATGGGGCTCCCCCCAGCCGGAGGCCGGCGGCGGCCGGTCCCCGCAGAAGGCGGAGATCGCGGCGGTCGACCCGGCCGGGGGCACCATCACCCTGCGCCTGCTGTCCGGCATGGGACGCCGGAAGGAGCCCGAGCCGGGCAGCCTGCCCGAGCCCGGCGATCCGGTCACCTTCACCCTGTTCGAGCTGACGGTCCGCCAGTCCGCGCCGCTGCCCGAGCCGGACGACACCCCGTGGACGCACGGCGGCCCGCCCGGCGCCGCACCCGCGCCCGTACCCGCCCCGTCCGTCTCCGAGGAGTGGGAATGATGGCCGAGTCGAGCGCCGAGCAGGCACCGGGCGCGGCCGCAGACGCCGCCGTGGCCCGGATCCTGGCCGCGACCGTCCACCCGGCGGCCGGCGCCCCGCGCGGCGTGGTGGTCGATTCCCCGCCCGGCGCCGGGAAGTCGACGCTGGTGGTGCGGGCGGCCCGGGAGCTGGTCGAGGCCGGCGAGCGGCTGATGATCGTCGCCCAGACCAACGGCCAGGTGGACGACCTGGTCGGCCGACTCGCCGAGAAGGCACCGGACCTGACGATCGGCCGGCTGCACGCCGCCGACGCCCGACCCGGCCCGGAGGTGCTGAAGCACGCCAACGTCACGCCCTCCGACAAGGTCGCCGAGCTGGTCGAGCACGACGTGGTGGTCTCCACCTCGGCGAAGTGGCAGTGGGTGCGGGCCGAGGCGCCGTGGCGGCACGCGATCGTCGACGAGGCGTACCAGATGCGTTCGGACGCCCTGCTCGCGGTGGCCCGGCTGTTCGAGCGGGCGCTGTTCGTCGGCGACCCGGGCCAGCTGGACCCGTTCACCGTGGTCGGCACCGAGCAGTGGGCGGGCCTGTCGTACGACCCGTCGAGCAGCGCCGTGGTCACCATGCTGGCGCACAACCCGCAGATCGAGCCGCACCGGCTGCCGGTCTCCTGGCGGCTGCCGGCCAGCGCGGCGCCGCTGATCTCGCGGGCGTTCTACCCGTACACGCCGTTCCGCTCCGGCACCGGCCCGGACGACCGCCGGCTGAGCGCCGCCGTCCGGCCGGACGGCGGCGCGCTGGACGCCGCGATCGACCGGGCCGCCGAGCACGGCTGGGCGCTGCTGGAGCTGCCCGCCCGGCACACCGTGCGGACCGATCCGCAGGCGGTGGCGGCCGTCGCGGCCACCGTCCGGCGGTTGCTGGAGCGCGGGCTGACGGCCCGCTCCGAACAGGGCGAGGCGCCCCTCACCGCGGACCGGATCGCGGTCGGCACCGCCCACCGGGACCAGGCCGCGGCCGTCCGCGCCGCCCTGCTCAAGGTGGGCGTCCCGGTGGACCAGGCGGCCGGCCCGGCCGTCACGGTGGACACCGCCAACCGGCTGCAGGGCCGCGAGTACGACGTCACGGTGGTGCTGCACCCGCTGTCCGGACGGCCCGACGCGACGGCCTTCCACCTGGAGACCGGCCGGCTGTGCGTGCTCGCCTCCCGGCACCGGCACGCCTGCATCGTGGTCGCCCGGGCCGGGATCGGCGCGCTGCTGGACGAGCACCCGTCCACCGAGCCGGTCCAGCTGGGCGTCCCGGTCGCCTTCCCGGACGGATGGGAGGCCAACCATCAGGTGCTGGACCACCTGAGCGGCCACCGGGTGCGGCTGGGCTGAGCCGCCGGGCGGGTCAGGCCTCGGTCTCGGTCTCGGTCTCGGTCTCGGTCTCGGTCTCGCAGGCGGCGTAGGCCTGGACGCTCCCGTGCCCGGCCCGCACCGCCCAGGTGCTCGGGTCGTCGGGGTTCGGCGCGTTGACCAGGACGGCGTCGCCGGAGGCGGCGGGCCGGAAGGCGTAGCCGCCCCCGGTGAGGTGGGAGCCCTGGGGGCAGGTCGCCGTCGACCAGCCGCCCGGGCCGCTCCACGGCCCGGTCACCACGGTGGTCGTCTCGGCGGCCCGGGCCGCAGGTGCCGCGGCCAGCCCGAGGGCCGGGGCGATCAGCAGGAGTCCGGCCGCGAGGCCCTTGCGTAGGGGCATGGGTTCTCCCTGGGGTGGTGGATCGCTGGAACACCCGGGACAACGACGGCCCCGGCGCCCCGGCGCCACCGCACGCACCCGACCACCCGAAGGAGTAGCGCGACCCCGGCGCGTGCGGGGGAATAGCGCCCGCACGCGCACCGTTCCGTTACCGGCCGCCGCCGCGCGACAATGGACGGCGGCCACGGCCGTGCGGCGCGGCCCGGAGCAGCCGCCGCCCACCCCCACCGAGACCCGGAGGTGTCCGTTCATGCCCGACTCCCACACGAAGGCGTCCGACCACGGCGGTCAGGCCGACCCCGCGCGGCGTCTGCGTCCGGTGCAGCTGCTGTTCGAGCCGCAGTCCGCCGAACCGGAGCCGGAACGATTCTTCGATCTGGAGTCGATCGACGACCCCGCGGACCTGCTGCGCCGCTCCACCGAGCTGGCCCTGGCCTTCCGGACGGCCGCCGAGCGGGCCACCGACTTCCAGGCGGTCGCCGCCGCACAGCTGGCGGACCCGCGCCGCTTCGACGCGCTGTCCGACGCCGAGATCGCGCAGCGGGCGGACTGGACCCCCGACTACGCGGCCAAGATGATCGAGTACGGCCGCGGGCTGCTCCAGCCCCGCCGCCACGAGGACTGAGCGCAGCCGGGCACGGGCACCGGAGCGCCGCGCCCCGGTGCTCCGGCGCTGCGACGCTGCGGCATCGGCCGCTGGCATATGCGCGAGCGGGGAAGGGTACGCCGTTCCCCGTCGTCCTGTCCGGCAAACCGCGCTTTCCCTCCCGTCCGGCCCGCGGACGGCACAGGCTGCTGTCCGTGGACATCTGGACGTATCAGTCGGTGGAGTACGTCACCGTGGCCGGCGAGGCCTGGCTCGCCTCCGCCAGCGAGTACCCGCGCAGCATGCGCGCCCTCTGGGAGGCCCGGCCGTGGGCGCCCTCGGTGCTGCCCTGCGGGCGCGCCTTCGACGTGATCAGCATGCCGTCGCTGTTCGGCCGCCGGGTGCTGGACGAGCTGTGGGCCTCCGGGCCGGGCTGCGGGCCGGTCGCCTCCTACCGGGGGCGGACGCTGCTGTTCGTCCAGCCCGGCGCGGGGCCCCGGCTGCGCCGGCTGCTGGCCTGGGAGGAGTGGGCCCGGGACGTGCCGCCCCTGCTGTGCCACGGCAAGGGCGACGCGGTGACCGTGCCGCCGGTGCAGCGGATGGTGAACGGCCCGGACTCCCCCGGGCTGGGCTCCGGCCGGTGGATCGTCGCCCCGGAGGACCGGGAGCCGTGGCTGCCGGGCGCCTCGGTGGTGCTGTGGGCGTGCGTGCGGGCGGCCCGGGAGCCGGCTGCGGCCGTGCCGGCCGGCGCGGCCGCCGTGACCGGGGGGTGAACGGCGGACGGCCGGTATTCGATTTTGGCGCGGACCCCGGGCGCTGCTAAAGTCTTCTCTGTCAGCAGGCGCCGCTAGCTCAGTTGGTTAGAGCAGCTGACTCTTAATCAGCGGGTCCGGGGTTCGAGTCCCTGGCGGCGCACAGACAGCCGAGAGGCCCCTTGCGAAAGCAAGGGGCCTCTCGGCGTTTCCCGCGCGAATCAGCGAACGAGCGGACGAGCGAACAGGACCGGGCCGCCCGCCGGAGCGGACGGCCCGACCGGGGCTCAGCGGCCGCGCAGCGCGCGGTAGCGGGCGACCAGCTCGGCGGTGGAGCTGTCCAACTGCTCGGCGCCCTCGCCGGTCAGCAGCACCGGCTCGATCCGCTTGGCGAGCACCTTGCCCAGCTCGACGCCCCACTGGTCGAAGGAGTCGATGTTCCAGATCGCGCCCTGGACGAAGACCTTGTGCTCGTAGAGCGCGACCAGCTGGCCGAGCACCGAGGGGGTCAGCTCGGCGGCCAGGATGGTGCTGGTCGGGTGGTTGCCCTGGAAGGTCTTGTGCGGGACGAGTTCGGCGGGCACACCCTCGGCCGCCACCTCCTCCGGGGTCTTGCCGAAGGCCAGCGCCTGGGTCTGGGCGAAGAAGTTGGCCAGCAGCAGGTCGTGCTGGGCGACCAGACCCGGGAGCAGGTCGGCGACCGGCTTGGCGAAGCCGATGAAGTCGGCCGGGATCAGCTTGGTGCCCTGGTGCAGCAGCTGGTAGTAGGCGTGCTGACCGTTGGTGCCGGGGGTGCCCCAGACCACCGGGCCGGTCTGCCAGGTCACCGGCGAGCCGTCGCGGGTCACCGACTTGCCGTTGGACTCCATGTCCAGCTGCTGGAGGTAGGCGGTGAACTTCGACAGGTAGTGCGAGTAGGGCAGCACGGCGTGCGCCTGGGCGTCGAAGAACGCGCCGTACCAGACACCGAGCAGGCCGAGCAGCAGCGGGACGTTCTGCTCCGGCGGCGCGGTGCGGAAGTGCTCGTCGACCAGGTGGAAGCCGTCCAGCATCTCGCGGAAGGCGTCGGGGCCGATGGCGATCATCAGCGAGAGGCCGATCGCCGAGTCGTAGGAGTAGCGACCGCCGACCCAGTCCCAGAACTCGAACATGTTGTCGGTGTCGATGCCGAAGTCCCGCACGCCCTCGGCGTTGGTGGACAGCGCGACGAAGTGCTTGGCCACCGCCTCGGTGCCGGCGCCCAGCCCGGTGAGCAGCCAGTCGCGGGCCGAGACCGCGTTGGTGATGGTCTCGATGGTGGTGAAGGTCTTCGAGGCGACGATGAACAGCGTCTCGGCCGGGTCGAGGTCGCGGACCGCCTCGTGCAGGTCGGCGCCGTCCACGTTGGAGACGAAGCGGACGTCGAGGTCGCGCTTGGCGAACGAGCGGAGCACCTCGTAGGCCATCGCGGGGCCGAGGTCGGAGCCGCCGATGCCGATGTTGACGACGGTGCGGATCGGCTTGCCGGTGTGGCCGCGCCACTCGCCGCCGCGGACCCGCTCGGCGAAGCCGGCCATCTTGTCGAGGACGGCGTGCACGGCGGGCACCACGTTCTCGCCGTCGACCTCGATCACGGCACCGCGCGGGGCGCGCAGCGCGGTGTGCAGGACCGCGCGGTGCTCGGTGTTGTTGATCTTCTCGCCGCGGAACATCGCGTCCCGCAGCTCGGCGACGCCGGTGGCCGCGGCGAGTTCGCGCAGCAGCTCCAGCGTCTCGTCGGTGACCAGGTGCTTGGCGTAGTCCACGTGCAGGTCGCCGACCTGGAGGGTGTAGCGGCGGCCGCGCTCCGGGTCGGCGGCGAACAGCTCGCGCAGGTGCGTCTCGCCCAGCGCGGACCGGTGCTTGCCGAGGGCGGCCCACTGCGGGGTGCGGTCGAGCGGGGTGCGGGCGTCGGCACGGGTCTCCGACATCGGTGGTTCCTCGATTCATCTGGGTGCAGAAACCGGCAGGGCCAGGCGGTGAGGGTCTCGCGAGGTCGTGCGGGTACTGGTGGTGCGCCGACTCCGTTGACGGCCTGCCCGGGCTCAGCCTATGCAACCTCGGAGCCGGTCGCGCACATTCCGCCCGGCGGGGCCGGACAGGCCGTCACTTGCGTTCCGAGCGCAGGTCCAGCCCCCGCAGCACCTGGTCGACCAGCTCCGGGTCGGCGCCGAGTTCGCTGCGGGCGGCGAGCATCTCGCGCCGGGAGGCGGCGATCATCTCCTGCTCGACCTCCCGGGCGGCCCGCCACTGGCTGAGCCGCAGCTTGGCCTCGGCGGCCTCCTCCTCGGCGTAGTTCTCCGGGCAGAGCCGGGCCAGCCGGTCGTGCTGACGGTCCCGCAGGCGGTCGGCCACCTCGGCGGGCAGCCGGTCCTGCTCCTCCAGTTCGCCCAGCCGCCTGAGCCCGGCCTTGGCGGCCCGCCACCAGAGCTGGCGGACGGCCTGCTCGTGCTTGTCCTGATCGATGTCCAGTTCGAACCGCTTGGCCAGCCAGGGCAGGGTGAGGCCCTGCACCAGCAGGGTGAACAGCACCACGCTGAAGGCGATGAATACCAGGCGGCCGCGCTCGGGGAACTCCTCGCCGGAGTGGAGGGTGAGCGGGATGGCGAGGGCCAGGGCGACGGTGGCCACCCCGCGCATGCCGGACCACCAGAGGATCACGCTCTCCTTCCAGCTGAACGGGGTGTCCTCGTCGTCGCCGCTGCGCAGCTTCTTCGACAGCCAGCCGGCCGGCAGCAGCCAGAGCAGCCGGACCACCACGACCACGCCGATGACCACGGCGGCGTCGCCGATGAAGCCGGTCCAGCCGCGGCCGGCCTCCTTGAGCACGGTGGCCAGCTCCAGGCCGATCAGGCCGAAGGCGACACCGGTGATCAGGATCTCGACGACCTCCCAGAAGGCGTTGCCGACCAGCCGGAAGGAGACGGCGTCGGCGTCGGAGGCCCGCTCGGCGAGGTAGAGCGCGCAGACCACGACGGCGAGCACGCCGGAGCCGTGGATCTCCTCGGCGATGGCGTAGGCGGCGAAGGGCACCAGCAGGTTGAGCGCGACCTGCTGGGTCGGGTCGTCCAGGCGCTCGGCGAGCTTGGTGTTGACCCAGCCGAGGGCGATGCCGACGACCACGGCGAGCACCGCGGACAGGATGAAGCGCAGCACCGCGTGGCCGACCGAGAAGTCGCCGCTGACCACGGCCTCGATGGCCAGCGAGTAGACGACGATCGCGGTGACGTCGTTGAACAGGCCCTCGCTCTCCAGGATCGACACCAGGCGCCGGGGCAGGCCGACGCTGCCGGCCACCGCGACGGCGGCCACCGGGTCGGGCGGGGAGACCAGCGCGCCGACCGCGATCGCGGCGGCGACCGGCAGGGCGGGCAGCAGCCAGTGCACCGCCCCGGCCACCGCGACCGTGGTGACCACCACCAGGGCGACGGCCAGCAGCAGGATCGAGCGGACGTTGGCCTTGAAGTAGCGCACCGAGGAGCGCCGGGCGACCGCGAAGATCAGCGGCGGCAGGACCAGCGGGAGGATCAGCTCGGGCTCGATGGTGACGTCCGGGATCTGCGGGACGAGCGCCATGACGATGCCGAGCAGGGTCATCAGGACCGGTTGCGGCACTCCGGTCTTGCGTGCGAGCGGCATGGTCACCACGGAGGCGAGCAGCACCAGGAAGAACAGGGGCAGCTGGCCCACGGAAACGTTCCTCTCCACAACGGACGGCTGAGCGCCGCCCAGGATAAATCTGACAATGCGCCCATCAGTGAAGACACGCCGAACAGTGGCTTGACCTCAAGCGGACTTCAGGTCCGAGGATCGGGGGCGGCCGAACAGTTGATTCGAACAGTCAAGCGGTCGAATGTCGAACATTCGAGAGGGCGGGAGCAGACATGAAGGCGGTCACCGTCACGCGGTCCGGAGGTCCGGAGGTCCTGCGCGTCACCGAGGTGCCCGACCCGGAACCCGGGCCGGGCGAGGTGCGGGTGCGGGTCTTCGCAGCCGGGGTGCAGCCGGTCGACCTCGCGATCCGGGAGGGCTTCCGCCCGCCGGGGGCCACCGCCGAGCCGCCGTTCGTCCTCGGCAACGAGTTCGCCGGAGTGGTGGACCGGCTCGGACCGGACGGCTCCGGCTGGCAGGTCGGCGACGAGGTGCTGGGCTTCCGCTTCCTGGACAGCCAGGCCGAGCTCGTCACGGTGGACGCCGCCCAGCTGGTGGCCAAGCCCGCCGGCCTGCCCTGGGAGCAGGCCGGCTCGCTCTCCGCCTCCGGCCAGACCGCGCACCTGGCGCTCACCCTGCTCGCGGTGGGCCCCGGCGACACCGTCCTGGTGCACGGCGCCTCCGGCGGGGTCGGCACCGTCGCCGTCCAGCTCGCCCGGGCCTGGGGCGCCACCGTGATCGGCACCGCGAGCGAGCGCAACCACGACTACCTGCGCGACCTGGGCGCGATCCCGGTCGCGTACGGCGAGGGGCTGGTCGAGCGGGTCCGGGCGGTGGCGCCGCAGGGCGTGGACGCCGCCTTCGACGCCGCCGGGCGGGGCGCGCTGGCGGCCTCCGTCGAGCTGGTCGCCGACCGGAGCCGGATCGGCACCGTGGTCGACTACGCGGAGGCCGAGCGGCTGGGCGCACGGGGGCTGCGGGGGCCGCGCACGGCCGCGCGGCTGACCGAGCTGGTGCGGCTGTGGGAGGCGGGCGGGCTGCGGCTGGAGATCGCCGAGGCGCTGCCGCTGGAGCGGGCCGCCGAGGCCCACCGGCTGGTCGGCGCCGGGCACGTCCGGGGCAAGGTGGTCCTGGTGCCGTGACGGCCCGCGCGCAGCCACCCGGGCCGATTGTGTGTTTCGGCTGCTGACCAGGTAATGTTCTCCGCGTCAGCAGGCGCCGCTAGCTCAGTTGGTTAGAGCAGCTGACTCTTAATCAGCGGGTCCGGGGTTCGAGTCCCTGGCGGCGCACAGACAGCCGAGAGGCCCCTTGCGAAAGCAAGGGGCCTCTCGGCGTTTCCGCGATCCCCGTCGGCAACCCCGGTCTGTCGTGGCAGGAAAGGTGGGAAACGGGTCATTGCTGCCATCGCGGCCCGGTGACAGGCTGGTCGCATGAGAGCGCGCAGCGTGGTCGTCGTCCTCTACGAGGGCGTGCAGAGCCTCGACGTGACCGGTCCCGTGGAGGTCTTCGCGGGGGCGGGCGCGGCCGCCGGGCAGCCGGGGGCGTACCGGGTGACCACCGCCTCCCCGGGCGGCGGGCCGGTGCGCAGCCACAGCGGACTGCGGCTGCTGCCGGACGCGGACCTGGCCGAGGTCGGGCCCGTACACACCCTGCTGGTCCCCGGCGGGCTGGGCAGCGGTATCCCGGACGGTGCGCTGGTCGCACGCATCCGGGAGCTGGCCGGCCGGGCCGAGCGGGTGGTGTCGGTGTGCACCGGGGCCTTCCTGCTCGCCGAGGCCGGGCTGCTGGCCGGGCGCCGGGCGACCACGCACTGGGCGTACTGCGAGGAGCTGGCCCGGCGGTTCCCTGACGTCGAGGTGGACCCGGACCCGATCCACGTCCGGGACGGGAACGTCGCCACCTCGGCCGGGGTCACCGCCGGGATCGACCTGGCGCTGGCCCTGGTCGAGGAGGACCTGGGACGCGACGCCGCCCTGCTGATCGCCCGCCACCTGGTGGTCTTCCTGCGCCGGCCGGGCAACCAGGCCCAGTTCAGCACCCAGCTGGCCGCCCAGGTGGCGGTCCGGCAGCCGCTGCGCGAGGTGCAGCGGTGGATCGCCGAGCACCCCGAGGCCGACCTGTCGGTCGAGGCGCTGGCCCACAGGGCGGCGCTGTCACCGCGGCACTTCGCCCGGGCCTTCGCCACCGAGGTGGGGGTGACCCCGGGCCGGTACGTGGACGGGGTCCGGCTGGAGGCCGCCCGGCGGCTGCTGGAGGACACCGCCGACGGCATCGAGGAGATCGCGCGCTCCTGCGGCTACGGCACCCCGGAGGCGATGCGGCGCGCCTTCGTCCGGTCCCTGGCCGCTTCGCCCGCCGAGTACCGACGCCGTTTCCGACCCGATCCCGTTGGAGGACACTGATGCGCATCGCCGTTCTGCTCTACGACCAGTTCACCGCCCTGGACGCCGTCGGCCCCTGCGAGGTGCTGTCCCGCATCCCCGGCGCCGAGGTGGTGTTCACCGCCGCGAAGCGCGGCCCGGTCCGCACCGACATGAAGACCCTGTCGCTGACCGCGGAGGCCGCCCTGGACGAGGTGGACGCGGCCGACGTGCTGCTCGTCCCGGGCGGGCCCGGGACGGAGGCCCGACTGGCCGACCCGGCCGTGCTGGAGTGGGTGCGCGCGGTGGACGCCACCACCACCTGGACCACCTCGGTCTGCTCGGGCTCCCTGCTGCTGGGCGCCGCCGGGCTGCTGGCGGGGCGCCGGGCCACCTCGCACTGGTGCTGCCTCGACGCGCTGAAGAAGTTCGGGGCGGAGCCGACCGGGACGGAGCGGGTCGTGGTCGACGGCAAGTACGCGACCGCGGCCGGGGTCTCGGCCGGGATCGACCTCGCGCTGACGCTGACCGGCCTGATGGCCGGGGACGCGACCGCGGAGGCGATCCAGCTGGTCATCGAGTACGACCCGCAGCCGCCGTACTCGGCGGGCTCGATCGCGTCGGCCCGGCCCGAGCTGGTCGCCGAACTGCTGGCCAACGGGCTGCAGTTGCGCTAACCGCGGCCAGTCGGGAAGCCGTGCCGGCGGGCGCCGGCGACCACCGCCAGGACGGGCAGCATCAGGGCGAGCACCGTCCAGGGCAGGGCGCCGGTGCCCAGGCGGCCCAGCACCAGGCCGCCGACCACGCCGCCGCCCGCCATCGCGGCGTTCCACAGGGTGACCAGTACCGCCTGGGCGGCGTCCGCCCGCTCGCCGCCCGCGTCGCCGACGGCGGTCTGCAGCAGGGTCGGGGCGCCGCCCCAGCCCAGGCCCCAGAGCGCGGCGGCGGCGTACACCAGCGGTGTGCTGTGCGACCAGAGGCCGAGCAGGCCCGCGGTCAGGGCGACCAGCAGCGCGCCGCCGATCGTCAACTGCCGTAGCCGGCGGTGGATGTGGGCGCCGGTGAACCAGATGCTCGCCAGCGAGGCCAGGCCGAAGACCAGCAGCACGGTGTCGGTCGCGTCGCCGAGGCCGGTCCGGTCGAGGAAGGGCGCGATGTAGGTGAACAGGATGGTGTGGGCGAGCACGAAGAGCACCGTCACGGTGAGCACCGGCGCCACCCCGGGCACGGTGAGCGCGCTCCGCACCGGGGCGCGCCCACCGGCGGGTCGTCCAGGCTGGTCCGGCAGCAGGGCCGCGATCCAGCCGATCACGCCGAGCGCCAGTGCCGTCATGGCCAGGAAGGGCACCCACCAGGCGAGCGCCTGGCCGAGGAAGGTGCCGACCGGCACTCCCAGCGACAGCGCCACCGGCACGCCCGCCATCGCCACCGCCATGGCCCGGCCCTGCTGCTCGACCGGCACCAGCCGGCGCGCGTACCCGGCCAGCAGCGCCCAGGCGAGGCCGGCCGCGACGCCCGCGAGGAAGCGGGCGGCCAGGGTGAGCGGGTAGTTCGTGGAGGCCGCGGTGACGGTGTTGGCGGCGGCGAAGCCGGCCATCGCGGTGAGCAGCAGCCGCTTGCGGCCCCAGCCGGCGGTGGCCGCGGTGAGCGGGATCGCGGTGGCGGCGGTCCCGAGCGCGTAGACGGTGACGGTCTGCCCGGCGGCCGACTCGCTGACGCCGAGGGCGCCGCTCATCCCGGGCAGCACGCCGGCGGGCAGGGTCTCGGTGAGCGCGGTGACGAAGACGGCGGTGGCCAGGGCGAGCAGGGCGGGCAGGGGAAAAGGGGTGCGGGCTACGGGAGTCGGGAGCTGTGTGGTCGCCATGGGAACCATGCTCGATCCTCACACCGGTGTCAGGTTCAAGCACGGTTCCCCCCGGAGTCACCTCAGCGGCGGAAGTAGCCGTCGAAGTTCTTGGAGAACTCCCGGCCGCCGAACTGGTCCCAGTTGACGGACCAGGTCATCAGCCCGCGCAGGTTCGGCTGGGCGCCCGCACGCGGCACGTACGAACCGCAGTTGGCCAGCTTGGTGAGGCAGTCCAGGGCCTTGTTCACCTCGGCCGGGGCGACGTAGCCGTTGCCGGCGTTGGTGGTGGCCGGCATGCCGATGGCCACCTTGGAGGCGGGCAGCGGCGGGAACACGTTGTTCGCGTTGCCCGCCACCGGGAAGCCGTTGAGCAGCAGGTCGGTCATCGCGACGTGGAAGTCGGCGCCGCCCATCGAGTGGTACTGGTTGTCCAGGCCCATGATGGAGCCGGAGTTGTAGTCCTGGACGTGCAGCAGGGTGAGGTCGTCGCGCAGCGCGTAGATGACCGGCAGGTACGCCCCGGCGCGCGGGTCCTGGCCGCCCCAGGGGCCGGAACCGTAGTACTGGTAACCGAGTTGGACGAAGAAGGTCTCGGGCGCCATGGTCAGCACGAAGCCCGGGCCGTACTTGGCCTTGAGGGTCTTCAGCGCGGAGATCAGGTTGACGATGACCGGACTGGTCGGGTTCTTGAAGTCGTTGTCACCGGTGTTGAGGGAGAGCGAGTGCCCCTCGAAGTCGATGTCCAGGCCGTCCAGGCCCCACTTGTCGATGATCGCCGAGACTGAGCTGACGAAGGTGTCGCGGGCGGCGGTGGTGGTCAGCTGGACCTGGCCGTTCTGGCCGCCGATCGAGATCAGCACCTTCTTGCCCTGGGCCCGCTTGGCGGCGATGGCGGCCTTGAAGTCGGCGTCGGACTCCACGGTCGGGCAGTCGGTGACGGAGCAGCGGTTGAACCGGATGTCGCCGGAGGTGACGGAGGTGGGCTCGCCGAAGGAGAGGTCGATGAAGTCCCAGGAGTTCGGGACGTCGGCCATCCGGGTGTAGCCGGCGCCGTTGGCGAAGCTGGCGTGCAGGTAGCCGACCAGGGCGTGGCTGCCGGGCGGCGGGGTGGTCGGGGTGCCGGTGGGGGTCCCGGTCGGGGTTCCCGTCGGCGTCCCGGTCGGGGTGCCGGTGGGCGTGCCCGTCGGGGTGCCGGTGGGCGTCGCGGTCGGCGTGGGCGTCGGTGACCCGGTGGGCGTCGGCGTCGGGCTGGGGGCGCCCGGCCCGTCCAGCGAGACGTCGTCCGCGTAGTAGGTGCCCTGGCCGTACCAGCCGTGGGTGTAGACGGTGGCGCTGGTCTGGGTGGCGCCGGTGGTGAAGCTGAGGCTGAGCTTCTGGTAGCCGCCGCCGGTGCCGGGGGTCCAGGTGCTGGGGCCGCCGCCGTCGACGCCCAGGTAGACGTACGAGCCGTTGACGTACGCGCTGAGCGTGTAGGTGGTGCTGGGGGCGACGGCGACGGTCTGGCCGCACTGGGCGGTGTCGCCCGCGGTGGCCGCGGCGGCGAGGGCGTAGCCGCCGCCGTGCACCGGGCTGGTGACGACGCTGCCGGAGTTGCCGGTGCAGCTCCAGGGGCCGAGCGAGCCGGACTCGAAGCCGCCGTTGACCAGGAACTCGCCGGCCGAGGCGGCGGGCGCCAGGCCCAGGGTGACGCCGACCAGGGTGGCCGCGGCGACGGCGGAGGCGGTGCCGGCGGCGAGCAGCGTACGGGACTGCTTCCGGCGGGCGGGGGCGGGTGCGGGTGTGGTTCTGCGCATGCGGGGGCTCCTGCGATGGCGCGGTCGTGGGGGACGTCCGAGGGCACGCCGGAGCACGCGCCAGTGGGGGGGGAACGGCCCGGCCTGGCACCCAAGTTGGACTAGACCACTGAAGTGGATTCGACACTGCGGTGTCAATGGTCCAGACCGGTCCGCGGCCTACGCGCCGGCCGCCCGACAGCCCCGACGGGCCGCCCCGGTTGCCGGGGGTGACACCCCGTCGAAGGATGGAGGGGTGACCCCGCCCGGCTACCTCCGCCACCCCCACCTGCACGGCGGGCTGCTCGCCTTCACCGCCGAGGACGACGTCTGGATCGCCCCGCTCGACGCCGACGGCGCCACCGGCCGGGCCTGGCGGGTCAGCTGCGACCGCACCCGGGTCAGCCACCCCCGCTTCTCCCCCGACGGCCGCACCCTCGCCTGGACCAGCTGGCTGAACCTGACCCCCGAGGTGTGGACCGCCCCCGTCGAGGGCGGCGAGGCCGAACGGCTCAGCCACTGGGGCAGCCAGGACACCCGGGTGCGCGGCTGGCTGCCGGACGGCGAGGTACTGGCCGTCACCTCCTACCACGAGCCGTTCGGCCACTACACCTGGGCGCACGCCCTGCCGCCCGACGGCTCCCCCGGCCGCCGGATGCCCTGGGGCCCCGTCGGCGACGCCCAGATGAGCCGCGAACGCACCGTGCTGCTCACCGGCGCCGCCCCGCACGAGCCCGCCGCCTGGAAGCGCTACCGGGGCGGCGCCACCGGCCGGCTCTGGGCGGACGGCGAACAGATCCTGGCCGGCCACCCCGGCCACCTCGCCTCACCCATGCCCGTCGCCGGGCGGATCGCCTTCCTCTCCGACCACGAGGGCATCGGCAACGTCTACTCCTGCCGCCCCGACGGCACCGACCTGCGCCGGCACACCGACCACGCCTCCTACTACGCCCGCGAGGCCGCCACCGACGGCACCCGGATCGTCTACCAGCACGCC
This sequence comes from Kitasatospora sp. NPDC057940, assembly GCF_042887425.1. Lineage (NCBI taxonomy): Bacteria > Bacillati > Actinomycetota > Actinomycetes > Kitasatosporales > Streptomycetaceae > Kitasatospora > Kitasatospora sp. NPDC057940. Next base: position 206,172 of record NZ_JBHVPH010000009.1, on the reverse strand, counting down.
GGCGACCTCTGGCTGCTGGACGACCTGGACGCCCCCGCCCCGCGCCGGCTCGCCGTCCCGCTCGGCGGCGCCCGGGCCGGCCGCCGCCCGTACCAGGTCAGCGCCGCCTCCCAGGTCAAGGACCTGGCCTGCGACCAGAGCGGCCGGGCCGGGGTGATCACCGTGCGCGGCAGCCAGTACTGGCTCACCCACAAGGACGGCCCGGCCCGCGCGCTCGCCGACACCCCCGGGGTGCGGACCCGGCTGCCGGTGATCCTCGGGCACACCGGCGAGGCCGCCTGGATCACCGACGCCGAGGGCGCCGACGCGATCGAGGTGATGCCGCTGCCGGGGCACGAGGAAACGGAGAAGCACCGCCACCGGGTGCTCGCCGCCGACCGGATCGGCCGCGTCCTGGAACTCACCGCCTCCCCCGACGGCACCCACCTCGCCGTCGCCGCCTCCGACGGGCGGCTGCTGCTGGTCGCCGCCGCCGACGGCGCCGTCCGCGAACTCGCCGCCTCCGGCTACGGGCCGGTCTCCAGCGCCCGCTTCTCCCCCGACTCGCACTGGATCGCCTGGTCCCAACCGGTGGCCGGGCGCTCGCTGCGCCGGATCCGGCTCACCCGCACCGAAGCATCCGGGCCGGTCACCGAAATCACCGACGGCCGCTTCGAGGACGAGCAGCCGGTGTTCACCCGGGACGGCCGCTACCTGGCCTTCCTGTCCTGGCGCGGCTTCGACCCCGTCCACGACGTGCACACCGGCGACCTCTCCTTCCCGCTCGGCTGCCGCCCCTACCTCGTCCCGCTCACCGCCGACACGCCGTCCCCCTTCGCCGCGCCCGCCGAGGACGGCACCCCGCGCGGCAACGGCGGCGGCGACGGCACCGTCCACGTCGACCCGCAGGGCATCGGCGAGCGGCTGCTCCAGTTCCCGGTGATCGCCTCCAAGTACTCGGCCACCGACGCGGTGCGCGGCGGCCTGGTCTGGCTGCGCTGGCCGATCTCCGGCACCCTCGGGCAGACCTTCGCCAGCCCCGACGACACCTCCGGCCGCCCCTCGCTGGAGTACTTCGACCTCGCCCGGGGCACCCGCACCACCCTGGTCGACAAGCTGGACGGCTACGCCGTCTCCGGGGACGGCGGCTCCATCGCGGTCTACTCCGCCGGGACCCTGCGGATCGTCCCGGTCACCGGCGGCGCCGGCAGCACCGTCGACCTGCGGCGGATCACCCACACCGTGCACCCCGCCGCCGAGTGGCGCCAGGCCTACCACGAGGCCGCCCGGATCGTCCGGGACCAGTTCTGGGACGAGCGGATGTCCGGCCTGGACTGGCCCGCCCTGACCGCCCAGTACGAGCCGCTGCTGGACCGGGTCTGCTCACCCGACGACTTCGCCGACCTGCTGCGCGAACTCCTCGGCGAACTCGGCACCTCGCACGCCTACGTCACCCCGTCCCGGCGCGCCGAAGGGCCCTCGCTCGGCCAGCAGCCGCTCGGCCTGCTCGGCGCCAACGCGCACCGCTCCCCCGACGGGCGCTGGCTGGTCGAGCGGGTGCTGCCCGGCGAGACCTCCGACCCGCGCGCCCGCGCCCCGCTCGCCGCCCAGGGCGTCCGGGACGGCGACGAACTGCTCGCCGTCGGCGGCCGCCCGGTGGACCCGGTGCGCGGCCCGCTGCCACTGCTGGCCGGCACCGGCGGCACCACCGTCGAACTCGCCCTGCGCGGCAGCCCCGACGGCCCGGTACGGCGGATCACCGTCACCCCGCTGACCGACGAACGGGCCGTCCGCTACCAGGACTGGGTGGCCAAACGCCGCCTCCTGGTGCGGGAGTTCAGCGACGGCCGGTGCGGCTACCTGCACATCCCGGACCTCGGCGGCTCCGGCTGGGCGCAGTTCAACCGCGACCTGCGGCGCGAACTGGACAAGCCCGCACTCGTCCTGGACGTGCGCGGCAACGCCGGTGGCAACGTCTCCGAACTCGTCCTGGAGAAACTCACCCGGCACGTCCTCGCCTGGGACTTCGGCCGGGACCGCCAGCCGGTCCGCTGGCCCCGGCACGCACTGCGCGGCCCGCTCGTGGCGCTCGCCGACGAGGCGACCAGCTCGGACGGCGACGTGGTCATCGCGGCGATCAAGCTGCTCGGCCTCGGCCCCGTCGTCGGCAACCGGACCTGGGGCGGGGTCGTCGGGATGACCGGGCGGCACACCCTCGGCGACGGCACCCGGATCTCGGTGCCCAAGAACGCCTCCTGGTTCGAGGGCGGACTCGGCTGGTCGGTGGAGAACCGCGGCGTCGAACCGGACGTGCACGTGCTGCGCACCCCGCGCGACTGGGCCCGCGGGCGCCACCCCGAGCTGGTCACCGCCGTCCAGCTGGCGCTGGACCTGCTGGAGGACGCGCCCGCCGCGGCGCCCCCGCCGGAGGACACCCCCCGGCCGGACCTGCGGCGCCCGCCGCTGCCGCCGCGGGCGCGGTGACCTGGGCTTGCTGGAGGTCTCAGGGTGTCGAGACTCCTGGGCTCTCAGCCCCAGGGATCGCCCTCGGCCGTCATGTTCTCGGCCGCGCGCCGGTCGGCCTCCTCCTGGACGGCACGGGCACGCCGCTCCGACTCGCGGGCCTCCTGGGTCTCGCGGGCCCGCTCGATCTCCGGGCTGTACGCGTCCGCGGCCTCGTCGTGGGCGATGGCGGCACGCTCAGCGGCGTCCTGCCCGGTCGCCTCGTGCGCCTTGTGGTGGAACCTGTCGAAGATTCCCATGACTCCTCCTCCGGACGGATACCGGGCTTCCCCCACTCTCACACCGGGCACCCGGAGCCGCACGTTGAGCCTTTGGTCCCTGGTGAACGCGCCCAACGGCCGTGGCGCGGAGGCGGGCACCCGGCGCAGATTGGAGCCGTCGGCCGAACTGACGCCACCGTCTGGAGCCCACCGTGACCGTCGTACCTTCCGCCCGCCAAGCCCGTCGCACCGCCGAGGACCCCCACGACGGGCCGCGCCGACGGGTCGGGCCGCTGGCCGCGCTGGACGGGCGGCTGCCCGGCACCCACGACCTGCTGCTGATGCAGTGCCCCAGTTCGCTGCACCCGCTGGCGGGCGGCGAACTGCCGGACTGGGCGCGGGCCGTCCTGCGGGTGCACCCGTGGGTGACGGTCGGCCGGGCCCCCTCCCTGGTCGGCACCCCGGCGGACGTGCCGCACCCGCAACGCTGCACCCGGGACCCGGAGGCCGCGCCCGAACAGTGGATCCCGGTGATCGTGCGCGGACCCCGCCCCGGGCAGCGGCTGGACGCCCTGGCGCCCTGGGCCGCGGTCGCCCGGACACTGCGCCCCGAACAGCTGGCCGGGCGGTGCGGGCGGCTGGACCCCGAGCGGGTCGCCGGAATCCCGGCGCTGGCCCTGCTGCCGGCGGTCGGCCGGATCGTCGCGGACCACCGGCTGTCCTGGGGTCCGATCGGCGCGGTCGGCTACGAACTGGGCACCGGCCTACCGGTCGCCGGGCCGCTGAGCCCGCTGCGACTGGTCCTGCGCACCCCGCACCCGATCAGCCGCCGGGACGCGCTGCAGCTGCGGCGGGCGCTCAGCAGGCTGCCGGTCCCGGTGCAGGCCGAACTGGAGACCCGCTACGGCTCGGTCCAGCTCGCCGAGTACGCGGCCTCGCCGTACACCCTCACCCTGCTGACTCCGGACGGGCCCCGGGAGGTCCGCGATCCGTGGTTCCCGCGCGGCCCGTTCGTCTGAGCCGTCATCTCGGTCGGGTCGGTCGGGCGGCCGGGGCCCTACGCATCAGGCCGAGGATCGCGCGGCCCGACCTCGGCCTCACGGTTCACCACCTTCCGGACCTTCCGGCGACCGAGGACGACCAGCGGATCCTCGAACGGCTGGTTCGCCAGGTAGCCCGCCGACCAGGCGACGCCCCACCGGGAGCAGTTCGGGCAGTTCCACGTCCGTCCGGCGGCGTTGGCGTCGTTGAGCAGATCGACCGGGGCGCAGCAGTCCGGTGCGGGACAGGAGGGGTGGTCGGTCATCGGCGGCGGTCCCGGCTGAGTCGCCGCAGGGTGGCCCACCGGATGAGGGGCTCCTCGTCGGCCGTCCCGCCCTCGGCCGACTCGCCGGCCTGCGGACGGTGGAGCGGCCCGGCCAGGGGCTTCTTGCTCACCACGACTGACTCCGTTCCGTAGCTTGATGACTACCCGGGGTCGCCACTGTCCTCTAGCATTGGACGTCCTTCAACCTCTCAAACGTGCCTGGAGAGTGGCTCATGACCAAGGACGAGCCGGCCCCTGGCTCGTCTCCAGCCGCCGAGTTCGGCACGTTCCTCCGCAGCTCACAAGAGGAACGGGGTTGACGGCAGGAGGATCTGGCGAGCGCCATCGGCCATTCACCCACGCACGCGTCGGCCGTGGAAACCGGCCGACGTCACCCAACAGAACGCCTGGCACGCGAAATTGACAAGGCCTTCGGGGGACCTGCCGCGACCGCCGAGCCTCAGTGGTTCAAGTCCTCGCACAGCAGCAACGGAGGCGACTGCATCGAGGCCGCGGGGAACCTGATCGCGTCCGACACCGTCCCCGCCCGAGACAGCAAGGACACCGAGGGCCCGGCCCTCCCCTTCCCGGCCGAGGCCTGGCAGTCCTTCGCCTCCGCCCTCCGAGCCGGCGAGTTCGGCACCGCCTGACACGGACTCCCACGCACATGCGTGGTTCGTGCATCAAACTGCCCGAATGAAGCAGGATTCCCGATCACAGCGGCTGAGCCCCAGCCCAGGGCTCGATCCCGCAAATCGCGGACGAACCCTGACTGACACGGTTTCGGCGCCTTTCGGACCTGCGCCCCACAGTCGCAGCGGCGCTGCGGACAGCCAGAACGTCCATGCTGAAACGCGCCCTTGACGCTCCGTCGCGTCCCGCGAAACGGTGGCATGCAAAACCGCGCAACCGACTTGGCACGGGAGGGCACCATGACCCTACGGTTCGGCGGGATCGACCCCAACACCGGCAAGGACGAGAGCCCGATGGTGTGGGTGGACGACGAGGAGAAGGAGCTGGTCCTTCAGGGCTGGAGGCCTGGCGGGGCCCTGCTGACGAAGATCGGCAGCACGGAGTGGGTGCCCGGCCACTCCCCTGGTATCCCCGACCACGAGAACGTGACCCGCATCCCGCTGCGTATGGCGGGGATCATCAGGAAGGCGCTCGACGATGCAGAACGTGCCGGACTTCTCGGCGATGCTGAGGCAGGCCCACAGGTCGGCGGTCCATCTGGAGCTGAGGGATAGCTACGGGATCGCCGGCGAGGTGGAGGAATTCGCGGAGTTCCTGCGCACTGGCCACGTCGACACCGACCCGGAATCCGAAGGATGGTCCGGCTGGGTTGCGCAGATCCGGGAGGCAGTCGCCCGCGGCGTGGTCGTGCGCCGCGCCCGTATCGTCTCCGAGCCGGTCACCGACTACATCCGGTACGAGCACGCCGGAACGGTCGTGAACCTGGCGGCCGGCGAGCAGGTGCGCTGGCTGCCGCGCCGTCAGGCATCGGACATCGCCTTGCCCGGTAACGACTTCTGGCTGTTCGACGAAACCGTGGTTCGCTTCAACCACTTCACCGGCGACGGAAGTTCTGCCGGTCCCACACTCACTGACGACCCGGCGGTGGCCAAACTCTGCGCCGCCGCCTTCGAGGCTGTCTGGGAGCGCGGTATCCCGCACGAGAAGTACACCGTCTGACCCGCCTTGGATCAGGACCGCCAGCTCATGCCCGTCTCCCCGTCCTCCAGCGCCCAAGAGGCCCGTCTAGCCGTCGCCGCGCGGCTGCGAGAGATCATGCTGGACGCCGGACTTCTCGGGCAGGAGCTGGCGACCCTGTGCGGGTGGAATGGTGCGAAGACCTCCCGCATCATCAATGCCAAGACCGCGCCATCCGACAAGGACATCCGAGCGTGGTGCCGAGCCTGCGGTGCGGACGACCAGGCCGAGGATCTGATCGCCGCCAACCGCGCGGTGGACTCCATGTACGTCGAGTGGCGCAGGCTCACCCGTACCGGCCTTCGTATGCTGCAGGAATCAGCGGTACCGCTCTACGAGCGCACGCGACACTTCCGCGCCTATTCGTCCCGCGTGGTACCCGGCGTCTTGCAGACCGAGGCGTACGCCACCGCACTGCTCGCCACGGTGGCCGACTTCCGGCGCACCCCCGACGATGTCGCCGAGGCCGTGAAGGCCCGTCTGGCCAGATCCCGTGTCATCCGCACCGGTCACCACCGCTTCGCGATCCTGGTGGAGGAATCCGTCCTGTACTACCGCCTCGGCGGTGTCGAGACGATGGCTGAGCAACTGCAGCACCTGCTGACGGTGATGTCCCTGCCAGCCGTCTCGTTCGGCCTCATCCCTTTCGCCGCAGAGCGCACCATGTGGCCAGTGGAGACCTTCAACGTCTTCGACGATGCAGAAGCCGGGGTAGAGCTGCTCTCGGCCCAGGTGACGCTCACCGCACCCAGCGAAGTCGGCCTCTACGTTCAGGCGTTCGACAGGCTCATGGGATTCGCGGTGCACGGCGCACAAGTGCGGGCCCTGATCACCAGGGCGATCGACTCTCTGGGCTGAAGTTCTGCAAACGGATGCAAGCACGTTGAGCGCCCGAACCTCTGACGGCCAACCTGGTGGTCCGCCGCCCGGCGCGAGGTAATCCGATCCCCCTCGGTTCCGTGGAAACCTGCCGGGTGGCGCACCTTCCCGCACCACTGCTCGCCCGCTCCACGCGAGCAGCGCCAACCCGATGGGAGAGGCCATGAGCACCGCCACCATCAAGTCCATCACCGAATTGAACGAACTGGGCAAGTTCTTCACGATCGCCGCGCGTCGGATCGACGCGGGTCAGGCCGCGGCGGAGATGTTCTCCGCCGCCATCGACAACGCGTGGCACCGGCTTCTCAGCGATCCGGCCGCCCACGAGGCATTCACCATCCGGCACGGCGGACGCAAGCTGACGCACGTCGAGAACGCGGGCCTCGGCTTCATCTCCTGGGTGGGCGCGTACGAGGAGGCGTACGGCCCCCTGCCGGAGACCTGGTTCACCGACGCCGACGGCACGGTCAACACCGTGGCCCTGGCCCGCTACCGCGAGACGGGCGAGGTCTGGGCCGAGTGGGACTGCTCGCCCGCGCCCGGCGACGGCGACGACCTGGTCCCGGCGGCGACCACCCGGTGATCACCGCACCGTCTGACGGAGCGTCCCGGCCGACAGCCGGGGCGCTCCGCCTCACCGAGGCCCGGACGGAGCACCCGGCCGGCGTGGACGTGAGCGGTTATCTCCCCGCCATGCAGCAGTACTGCCCGTTCCTCCGGCCATCCGCAGCGCGCGGCATGACCGGGTGGACCGTTTACGAGGTCTCGCCCGACACTCGCCGGTACGCCGTCGAAGCCGAACTGTTCTACGCAGGCGTACAGGCTGCCGAATGGATTCGTCCCCTGATGGCCCGACCCTTCGGCGCGCTGGCCTGCGAGAACGTGGTGCTGATCGGGCAGTGCGCCGACGCCGACCACCGCGAGCTGCTGGCCTGGCCACACTGGGCCTTGAAGAACCTCTACGGGCCGGTCGGCGTGATGTTCGGCAAGTTCGTCCAGGGGGCTGCCGAGACCAACAGGGCCGGGCACGACATCCCGTCGGCCCCGTTCTCGTTCCTCCCGGTACGCGCGGCCATCCGTCTCCTGGACCCGAAGCTCCTGACCAGCACGCCCGATCTCGCGGCGGCGGTGGGCGGGGCCGTTGACGGCGGCCACGACGTGTTCGAGCACATCCCTTGCGAGTGGAAGGCAGTAAGAGAATGGGCGAGTTCGCTCCCGAGGCCGCCGAAGCCCTGAAGGTCGCGGAGGCTGCATGCGGGCAGCTGGAGCTGGAGGAGATCAGCAGCCGGCGGGGCTCGTCCGTCTGGAAGGCGACCGGGCCGCGAGGCATCGCGAGCATCAAGGTCGGCACCGGCGGGACAGCCGAGGTCACCGCGCGCGAAGCCTCCGTGCTGGACCAGCTCCCCGGCTACACCGTGACGGCCGGCCGGTTCGACGGCGGCGTCTGGTTCGTCACCCCATGGCTGGCCGGACCGTCCACCTGGCAGGTCTTCCGTCCCGTGCGCAAGGGCGAAGGAGGACGGGACGACGCCCTGGCCGCTGCCGTCGGGCTGTGCCGCGCCGTGGCCGTCCTCCACGCCGAAGGATGGGTGCACGGCGACCTCCAGCCCCAGCACGGCATCCACGGTGATGACGGAACCGTGCGCCTCCTCGACTTCGCCTGGTCCCGGAAGGCCGGTACGACTCCGTGGATGACCTTCGACGGCACGATGGTCCACCTCACCGCCCCCGAACTGGCCACCCGGATCATCACGGGCCCCCAACCCGTCGACACGACACGGGCTGCCGACGTCCACGCCCTCGCCGGCACCCTGTGGACGTGCGCCACGGGCCACTGGCCGCTGGACTACGAGTCCGCCGGACTCGGCCGGGGCACGCCGATGAAGGTGATTCGCGAGGCCATCGCCGCCAAAGCCGTCCCTCTCTCCTCTCTGACGCCCTGGCCCGCACTCCAGACCCGGCTGCGGTCCGTCCTGCTGGCCGGGCCCGACGACCGGCCGACCGCCGCCGAGTTGATCACCGTGGTGCAGGCGGTGGGCGGGTGATCGTGCTGCGAGAGCTGACCCGGAACGACTCCGCCGCCCTCCAGCGGATCTACAGCCCGGAATCGACCAGGTTCCTCCGCCGAGGCCCGATGGACGCCGCCGAAGCCCGCCGCGCCGCACATGCCTCGGAGTCCTACGCCGTCCAATCCCCGTGTTCGGTCCATGCCTTGGGGATCGACCTCGATGGCGACCTGCTCGGAATCATCAAGCTCCGCCTGGACCGCCCCGTCGCCGCGCTCAGCTACATCCTGCGCGCGGATGCCTGGGGGAAGGGACACGCCACGGAGGCGGTCCGCAGGATTCTTGCCCTGGGCTTCGGCCACCTCGGACTGCCCGAGATACACGCCAAACACCATCCGGACAACCCGGCCTCCGGTCGCGTCCTCCTCAAGGCAGGATTCGTCCCGACCGGTGAGCAGGCCGGATTCACCACCTACGCCATCCGGCCGCCCCGAACAGCCGGCGCCCTCCGATCACGCACCCGAGGCCCCGCTACCCGAGGGTCGGGGAGCGGGGCCCGGAGCGTCAGCCGGTGACGCTGGGGGTGCCCGTTTCCAGGTGGCCGGTGAAGCGCTGGGACCAGGTGCTGTCGGCGTCGACCGTCACCGTGAAGTCGTACCAGCCGTTGTTGTAGGCCACGGCGTTGAAGAAGTCGGTGACGTTGCCGCCGGCGGGGACCTGGTACGTCCAGGGGCCGTCCGTGCGGTAGTTGTTCGAGGCGATCGTGAAGGTCATCTGCGTCGCACCGGAGTTGGCGAGCTTGAAGTAGACGGCGAGCTTGCCGGTGCCCGGCTCGACCGCGTACGACGCGGTGACGGCCGCGTTCTTGCCGGCCTTGGTGGCGTCGCCCTTGAAGCGGCGCAGGAAGCGGTTGGGGCCGACCACCGTCAGGTCGTAGGGGCCGCCGCCGAAGTTGGTGCCGCAGTTGAAGAAGTCGCTGGTGTTGCCGCCCGGGTCGACGGTGTACTGCCAGGGGCCGCCGCTGCGGTAGGCGTTGGCGTAGGCGGCGAAGTGGGCGGACTTCGCCGCTGCCGCACCCCCGTTGTCCATCGCGATCCAGACCTTCATCACCCCGCCGGAGCCGAACTCCAGGTGGTCCAGGTTGGCGTTCGGCTGGTAGGGCAGGGCGCGGGCCGGCCGGGTGCCGGCCTCCTGGACCGGCAGCTGGTTGTTGACCGGGGCCGGGTTGGGCAGCGGGCCGCACGCCGACAGGCCGATGGTCTGCGAGGTGTCGGGCAGCCCGGGCAGGCCGTAGACCGGGTTGGCGAAGTCGAACGCGCTGGTCAGGTCGCCGCAGACGCGGCGGCGCCAGTCGCTGATGTTCCGGCATTGCGCGGGCGTGCCGAGGGCGGCCGTCCAGGTCTCCAGGAAGCGCAGCACGGAGGTGTGGTCGAAGGTCTCGGAGTTGACCCAGCCCCCGCGGGTCCAGGGCGAGACGGCGATCATGGGGACGCGGAAGCCGAGGCCGATGTTGGTGCCGTTGTAGAACTCGCCCGGGGTGCCAGCGGGGGCGGCCGGCGGCGGGACGTGGTCGAAGAAGCCGTCGTTCTCGTCGTAGTTGATGAACAGGACGGACGAGTTGAAGACGTTCGGGTCGGCGTTCAGCGCGTCGATCACCAGGTGGACGAAGTGCGCGCCGTCGGCGGGGGTGGCGTACGGGTGTTCGGAGGAGGCCTGGTCGGGGACGATCCAGGAGACCTGCGGGAGGGTGCCGTTCAGCACGTCGGCCCTGATCGCGGCGGCGATGTCGTCCGGGGTCCGGCCGGTGGCCTTGGGCACCGAGCCCATGCCCTTGACGGCCAGCGGGCTGCCGGCCGGGGCGCCGGAGAACTGGGTGAAGTACGCGAGGGCGTTGTCGCCGTAGTTGTCGGCGGCGTTCTGGTAGACCTTCCAGCTGACGCCGGCGCTCTCCAGCGCCTCGGCGTAGGTCTGCCAGTGCAGGCCCTTCTCGTCGCCGCCGTCGTACGCGGGGCCGCCGGCGCTGCCGGCCGGGTCGATCTGGCCGGACCAGTGGTAGGTGCGGTTGGGGCCGGTCGCGCTGAGCACGGAGCAGTGGTAGGCGTCGCAGATGGTCCAGTTCTCGGCCAGCGCGTAGTGGAACGGGATGTCCTGGCGGGTGAGGAAGCCGAGGGTGCGGACGTTGCCCTTGGCGGCGACCCAGGAGTCCATCTTGCCGCTGTTCCAGGCCTTGTGCTGATCGCTCCAGCCGTGGCTGAGGTCACCGTTGCACTGAGCGAGGCGCTCGGGGTCGGCGCCGCCGGCCGGCTTGGTCTGGCTGAACTGCCACGGGTACTGGCGGCCGAGCAGGCCGTTGGGCTGGTTGAAGACGCTGTAGCCGCCGGCTATCTGGATGGCGCTGCGGTCGGCGAAGCCGCGCACGCCGCGCAGCGTGCCGAAGTAGTGGTCGAAGCTGCGGTTCTCCTGCATCAGGATCACCACGTGCTGCACGTCGTTGATGGTGCCGGTCTGCTGGAGCGTGGCGGTGGAGGCCACCGCGGGCGCGCCGGGGGCGGCCCCTGCGGCGCTGGTGCCGGCCACGGCGAGTCCCGCCGCGGCGGCACCGGACAGCGTGACGAACTTCCTACGACTCAGCTCGGCCATCGGCCCGGCCCGTCCCTTCAGTGGCGATCTGGCGATGTTGTGTACACAAGTCGGGGCTCATCGATCGCGCAGCATCTTCCACCCCGGCCGGAGGCGCCCACCAGATGCGCGCGGCAGGGTTGGCGGACTGTTCGTCCGGGTGTCACCGAGCGACGCCGGGCTGAACGGGCGGCGGAAACGCCGAGGAGGGACGGAGCGGGCGGCTGGTCAGCGGTCCTTGACCTCGATTCCCAGCGCCTGGGCGAACTGCGGTGCCAGCTCCAGCAGTTGGGTGGAGCTGATGACCGCGCCGCGCAGCCCCTGGTGGCCGTCCGCGAGTCCGAGCCGGGCGGCCCCGCGCAGGTCGGTCTTCTTCAGGGTGGCACCGCGCAGCCGGACCTCCTCCAGCGTGGAGCCGGGGAAGGACACCTCGGTCAGCTTGGCCTCGCCGAAGTCCACGTCGCGCAGCAGGCAGTCCTCGAACACGACGTCCCGCAGCACGGCCGCCCGCAGGTTGACCGCCTCCAGCTTGCAGCCGCGGAACACCACCCGGCGCAGTGCCGAGCCGTATCCGGCGACCCCGGCCAGCACGCCGCCGACGAAGGCGCTGTCCTGCCACTCGGTGTCGCTCAGGTCGCAGGCCACCCAGCGGCCGGCCTGCACCCAGACCTCGTTGAAGCGGGCCTGGCGCAGCTTGACCCCGCTGAGCGCGACCCCGGTGAAGGCGCACTCCAGGAACGCAGCCCCGGCCGCCGACTCGTCGGTGTGCTCGCCGCCGTCGAAGTGCGTGGTGTCGTAGCGCTCGTCGCTGCGCAGCCGCCCGGTGTGGGGGCGGAGCAGGTCCGCGTACGGCAGGTCGGTGAGCTGGTCGGGGGCGGAACGCGGCATGGCGGCGGCACCTCACGGTCGGGGGCGAACGGGTCTCGCCCGCATGCTCGCACGCGGCACCGACAACGCCCCGGACCACAACACCCCGGACCACAACACCCCGGACCACAACACCCCGGACCACAACGCCCCGGACGACAGCCCGCCGAAGGGCGACGGCCTCCGGACGACGGCGCCCCGGCCCGGCCGCTGCGGACTGCGGCCGGACCGGGGTGCGCCTGCCGGACGATCAGCCGCGCGCCCAGAGGGAGTTGACGCGGCTGCGCTCGGTGCTGTTCGGGTACGGGTTGGTGCAGGAGGTGCCGGGGCCGCCGCCGGACATCAGCTCGCTGCACGGGCCGGAGTAGTGGTCCGGCAGGCCGAGCACGTGCCCGGTCTCGTGCGCGGTCACCCGGACCGAGTTGTACTGCCGGTTCTGCTGGTAGTCGAGGAAGACGTAGCCGCGCCCGTGGCCGTCGGTGCTGGCGTAGGAGCCGCGGCTGTCGTTGCCCTCGTAGTACGAGAAGTCGCCGCCCGAGCCGGCCCGCAGTTGGACGTTGCTGACCGAGCTGTTCCAGATCTGCGCGGCGTTGGCGATCTGGGTGCGGAAGCTCGGTGCGGAGCTGGCGTCGTAGGTGACGACGACGGTCGCCAGGTTCGGGCTGGCGGCCTGCTTGGCCTTGGCGGAGGCCATCACGGCCTGGAAGAACGCCTGGTTGTTCGCGGCCTCGGCGGCCGAACCGGCGTACGTCGAGGCGGTGTAGCCCTGGACGGCCGGGCCGGGGGTGGCCGCGGACGCGGCGGTGGCGGGCAGCACGGCAAGACCGGCCGCGAGGGCCAGGCCGAGGGTCGCGGACAGCACGGATCGCTTCATGTGGGGGCTCCGATTCCGGTGGTGCCGTGGCCGGTTGGGGGCCGGCCCTGGGGGACACCTGGTCAGCGGGTGATGTCCCCAGAGCTTCGGACAGCCCGGTGGGCGGGCGGATGATGTCAACCCGCGATAGCTTTGATCAATACCCCTTGTCGCAAAGGGATTTGAGATGTCTTTAACCGGCCTTGACTCGCGCGTGCCCCTGGCATTCCGCTCCACCGGCGGTTAGGCTCCCGATCGGGGAAGCAACCGAGCGGCGGGCCGCCCGATTCCGGCCGGGCGGCCCGCCGCGCCCGAAGGGCATCGGCAACTTCCCTGCTGCCGCGACGAGTTGTCAGGCTCCCCTAGTTCACGGACTCGACGCCGTTCGACCAGAGGCTGTCGACCTGGCCGCGCTCGTTGCTGTCGGGGTAGGGGTTGGTGCAGGACGGGCCGGGGCCGCCGCCGGACATCAGCTCGCTGCACGGGCCGGAGTAGTTGTCGGGCAGGCCGAGCACGTGCGCGGTGACGCGCAGCGAGCTGTACTGCTGGTTCTGCTGGTAGTCGAGGAAGACGTAGCCGTGGCCGTGGCCGTCGGTGCTGGCGTAGGAGCCGCGGCTGTCGTTGCCCTCGTAGTAGGAGAAGTCGCCGGTGCCGCTGCTCGCCTGGAGCCGGACGTTGCTGACCGAGCTGTTCCAGATCTGCGCGGCCTGGGATATCTGACTGGTGAAGGAGGGCGCGCTGGCGGTGTCGTAGGTGACGGTGACGGTCTGCAGCCACGGGTTGGCCGCCTGCTTGGCCTTGGCGGAGGCCATCACGGCGTGGAAGAACGCCTGGTTGTCGGCGGCCTCGGCGGCCGAGCCGGCGTACGTCGAGGGCGTGTAGCCCTGGACGGCCGGGCCGGGGGTGGCCGCGGACGCCACGGTGGCGGGCAGCACGGCGAGACCGGCCGCGAGGGCCAGGCCGAGCGCGGTGGACAGCACGGATCGCTTCATGTGGGGGCTCCGGATTCGCGGTACGCCGAACCGCCGGGGCCGGTGGGGGCCGGACACGGCTGCGGCGACGGTGGGGGCGCCCCGGTGGGGCCGGGGCGGATTCGCTGTCCCTGAGCTTCGACCCGCCCGGGCCCGCGGCGGATGATGTCAACCGGCGATAGCTCCGCCGCATACCGGCGGGGCCCGCAGCGCGCCCTCCTGCCGCGTTTTGTTCTGTCATGTCCTTGGCGATACGGCCGGGTGGCGTCTATGCTCCGGGCGTGGAGCTCGACGTGAGACACCTCCGGGTGGTGTGCGCTATCGCCGACACCGGCAGCCTCCGCAAGGCCGCGCTCCAGCTCGGCATGACCCAGCCCTCCCTCACCACCCAGCTGCACCGCATCGAACGGGCCATCGGCGGCACCCTGTTCACCCGCGAGCAGACCGGCAGCCGGCCCACCGCGCTCGGCCACTCGGTGCTGTCCCGGGCCCGGCCGGTGATCACCGAGATGGCCGCGCTGGTGGCCGCCGCCCGCCAGGAGGCCCGCGACGCGGCCGGCCCCGGGCGGCAGCGCCGGCTGCGGATCGGCAGCGTCGGCAGCCGGGCGGTCGCCGCCTGGCTGCGCCGGGTGCACGAACGGCTGCCGGACACCGACACCACCATCCACGTCGACGTCTCGGCCAGCGCCCTGCTGCGGATGGTCGCCGCCGACCAGCTGGACGTGGCCTTCGTCTACGAGAGCGAGGGCTTCCCGTTACGGGTGCCGCCGGACGCCGAGCACCGGGTGCTGATGGCCCGTGAGCCCCAGTTCGTCGCGCTCGCCGCCGGACACCCGGCCGCCGCCCGCCCGGTCGTCCACCTGACCGACCTCGCCGAGGACACCTGGATGGTCGACCCGACCGCCGACCACGAGTACGCGGCGATGCGCCGGGTGTTCAGCGACGCCGGGCTCAACCCCCGGGTGGTCCAGGTGCGGGACAACGCCACCGCCGCCGAACTGGTCGCCTCCGGCGAGGCCGTCCGCCCTTGCCAGCCGACCTCCGCCCCCGGGCCGGGCACGGTGGTGCGCCCCGTGCACGGGGACCCGCTGGCCGTCCGGCTGCTGCTCACCTGGCGCCCGCGCGCGCTCAGCCAGCCCGCGCTGGACGCGCTGTACGGCGAACTGCGCGCCGCCTACCTGGACCTGGCCAAGGTCAACCCGGCCTACCTGGCCTGGCTGGCCCGGCACGAGCCGATCCTGCTGGACTGCGCCTGAGCACCGCCTTCCCGCTCGTCCGGTGGACGACGGCCGAGCGCCCGAGAATCGGCCCCCGTCAGCCCTCCCGGCTGTGCAGCAGCAGACCCACCGCCACGGTCAGCGCGCAGACCAGGCCCGCCGCCAGCACACCGGAGCCCCCGAACGCGGTGCAGGCCAGCACCAGCACCGCCGCGGTCGGGGCCAGCGCCTGCGCCAGGCCGGTCTTGGTGTGCCGGGAGTGCAGCAGCCAGACGGTGAGCAGGTAGAGCGCGGTGGGCACGGTGACCGTCGCGGTGGCGGCCGTCGCGGAGATCTCCGCCTGGTGCACGGCCGACTCCACCGCCACCTCCAGTCCGGCGCCGATCGCGGCGGCCGACCCGAACACCAGGTAGTGGCCGTACCCCCAGACGAAGGCCTGCCGGCTGGAGTGCAGGTGCTCGTGGACCGGCCGGGCGAAGTAGATCCACCAGGCCGAGAAGCAGATCAGCAGGCCGCCGACCGCCACCGGCAGCAGCCGGCCCAGCTCCTCGTGCTCGTCCACCGCCGACTGCACCGCGACCGTCGCGGCCGCCACCGTCTCGCCGAGCACGATCAGGGTGAACAGCCCGTACCGCTCGGCGATGTGGTGCGGGTGCCAGGAGGTCTGCTTCCGCAGTTCGGCGACCACCGGAACGGCCAGCTCGCACAGCACCCCGAGCGGGATCACCTCCGGCCGGGCGGCGTCCGGCAGCAGCAGCACCACCACCCAGCCCACCTGGCAGAGCGCGATCCCGACCGCGTACCGCACGGCGACCCGGCGCGCCTCGCCCTGCTCGCTGGCCGCCGCCCGCAGCCACTGGGTGACCATCGCCAGGCGCATCACCACGTACCCGGCGATCGACAGCGTCAGGTCCTGGGTGGCGAACAGCCGTGGCACCCCGGCCGCGAGGACCAGCACCCCGGCGATCTGCACCAGCGTGGTGACCCGGTACGGCACGTCGTCGCAGTCGTACGCGGAGGCGAACCAGGTGAAGTTCATCCAGGCCCACCAAATGGCAAAAAAAGCGATCGAGTAGCCGCGCAGGCCGTCGCCGTAGTGCCCGGCCGCCAGGGAGTGGGCGAGTTCGCGCCCGGCCTGGCCGACGGCGACCACGAAGCAGAGGTCGAAGAAGAGTTCCAGCGGGGTGGCGACCCGGTGCGGCTCGTCCCGGTCGCGCGGGACCATCCGGCGCACCGGGGGCGGGTCGACGGGGCGCGGGTGGGGGGCGGCGGCGGATTCGCTGGCCATCGGTGCTGCTCCGGGGTCGGGAGGGGCTGGCTGTCCCGCGCATCCTGGCAGCGGCCCGGGCCCCGCGCACGCACCGGCGCGACGGGCGCAGCGGTTCGCGGTCCCGGGATCGATTGCGCCTTTCGTCCCCTTTTTTCCTTGCCGTCAGCCGTAGTTGACGCCCCGGTGCGCGAACCGGGTGACAGCGCGGCGGGTTTCCGGGCGCGCCCCGCGCGCTGCGCCGCGGCCGGCCGGACGGCCCCGCTAGATTCGTCCCCGGTTGGAAGCGAGCGCGGGCCTTGCGGGGCCCCACGACACGGGCGGCCTGCGGGCAACGCGGAAGGTCAAGGCCGGTGGCAGGAGAGCGGGGGCGGCGGAGCCGACCTTCCCGTGTCCGTGCCACCGGCCTCGTGATCACCGCGCTGCTCGCCAGCGCCTGCCACCCGGTCGCTGTCGCCGCGTCCGCGGCGGGGGCTACTTCTCCCAGCCGACCTTGGCGTAGTCCTCCCCGGCCAGGCCGAAGGCGCCGTAGTTGGCGAGGCCCTTGCGCGTCGCCACCACGGTCGGCCGCTGGTAGAGCTCGACGGTGTGGCCGAGCTCCCAGATCTTCGCGTCGGCCTGGTTGTAGAGCTTCGCGGCCTCCACCGGGTCGACCGTCCCGGCCGCCTTCTTGAGCAGGTCGTCGACCTCCTGGCTGCCGATCCGCGAGGGGTTGTTGAAGGTGTTGTCCCCCACCGGCAGGCGGAAGTTGCCCAGGCTCTTGGAGAGCGGGAACGAGTCGGTGTTGCGCCAGCTCGCGATCTCGAACTTGCCCGGGTTCACGTACTTGGTGAAGAAGTCGTTGGCGGGCACCTTGTCCAGGCTCACCTTGACCCCGGCCTGCAGCCACATCGCGGCGGCGGCGGTCGCCAGGTCGATCTGGGCCTGCGGGGTGGACTCGTTGACCGTCCAGTGCAGTTGCAGCGACTGGCCGTCCTTGGTGCGCGGCTGGCCGGCGCCCGCCTCCTTCCAACCGGCGTCGTCCAGGAGCTTCTTGGCGGCGGGCACGTCGAACTTCGCCCACTCGCCCGAGTTGTCCTGGTAGCCGGTCTGGTTGGGCATGAAGATGTGGTTGCCGAGCGGCTTGAACTCCACCGGCACCCCGTTGTTGGCGATCTTGATCAGCGCGGACCGGTCAAGCGCCTTGCCGAGCGCCTGGCGGACCTTCTGGTCGGCCAGCGCGCCGCCGGAGCCGAAGGAGATGTGCACCTCGTCCCACGGGCTGGCGGCCCGGATCGCGGTGTCCTTGGCGTCCTTGAGCTGCCCGTACGCGGCGGCGGTGCCGGCCGTGGCGAGGTCGATCTCGTTGTTGAGGTACGACTGGGTGGTCGCGGACTGGGTCATCACCCGGAAGGTGATCTTGTCCGCCTTGGCCCTGGTGCCCCACCAGGCCGGGTCCGGGACGAGCGTGAGGGTCTGCGCCGTCTTGTCCGCCACGCCGACCTTCAGCGCGCCCGCGGTGATCGGGATCTTCTCCACCCAGCCCTTGTTGAAGTCGTCCGGGGTGGCGATGCCGGCCGCCGGGATCAGCGGGCGGAACAGGTTCTGCCAGTCCGCGTACGGCTCGGAGAAGGTGACCTTCACCTCGCTCGGGTCGGCCCCCTGCTCGACGGCGGAGATCTGCTCGTAGCCGGACGGGTCGGCGATGTTGTACGCCGGGTCCTTGCCGTTGCTGGCCTGCCAGTCGGCCTTGAAGTCCAGGTAGCTGAGCGGCTTGCCGTCCGACCACTTGGCCTTGGGGTTGAGCTTGTAGGTGATCACCTCGGGCGAGGTCGAGGTGACCTTGGCGTCCAGCAGGTAGTCGGCGTTGGGCTGGAAGGTGCCGGAGGCGTCCGTATTGAAGAGCGACGGCTCCAGGGCGCGCATGATCGAGACCGCGTCGCCGTAGGTGCCGTCCACCTGGAACGGGTTCCACTGGGTGATCCACTGGTACAGCGGGAACCGCACCTCGCCGCCGTCCTTGACCTGGTCCAGCGGCTTGGCGTTGATGTCCTGGGAGTCCTGCCGGGGCGGCTCGCTCTTCGCCACCTTGTCGGCCGAGCCGCCCCCGCCCGAGGTGCACGCGGTGACCGCCAGCGCGACGGCGACGGCGAGGGCCGTCGCCCGGCCGAGGCGGCGGGCCGTGGTGGAAGCGTCCATGGAGTCCCCCTGGTGAGGTCTTCGAAACGGGCGGTAACGGGCAGTTGTGCCGCGTGAGGTGTGGCGGGGCTTGAGCGTGGGCAGCCAAGTCGGCACCGGGCCAGCAGAACGTAACAGCCGATCAGTTCCGTCACCAGGGGGAGGACCGCACGCCTGATCCAGAAGTCATCCGCGGCAACACTGCCGCAACACCCCGGCCGCGCACCGCTGCCAGACTCTGACCTGCGCTTTCCCCGTACCGCCCGTCCCCCTGCCGTCCGAAGGCCTGAACGGGCCCCGACCGAAGGCCACCACCCGATGCCCACCAGACGCGTCGGCCCCTCCCCCACCCCGGGCGGCCGTTGATGCTCCGTTACCTGGCGAAGCGCCTGAGCTACTACGCGGTGCTGCTGATCGCCGCCGTCTTCCTGGCGTACGCGATCTCCGCGACCGCCCTCCAGCCGCGCACCTACTTCGACGCCAAGGTGCCCCGCCCGGCCGCCGAGTCGGTCGAGCGCCAGCTCACCGCGCTCAACCTGAACGACCGCACCCCGGTCGTCGAACGCTTCGGCCACTGGGCCGACGGACTGCTCCACGGCGACCTCGGCCGGACCATCCACGACACCCCGGTCACCGACGACTTCGGCCGCCGGGTCTGGGTCTCGCTGCGACTGCTGCTGCTCGGCAGCCTGCTCGGCATCGTCCTCGGCATCGCCGCCGGGGCCTGGAGCGCCGTCCGCCAGTACCGGATCTCCGACCGGCTGCTCACCGTGCTCTCCTTCGTCCTGCTCTCCACCCCGGTCTTCCTGGTCGCGCTGTTCCTCAAGAACGGCGCCATCGCCGCCAAGGACGCGGCCGGCCACGACGTCATCCCGTTCACCGGCTACGAGACCCCCGGACTGACCGGCGGCCTCGGCGCCCACCTCGCCGACTGGGCGCTGCACCTGCTGCTGCCCACCATCTCGCTCGCGCTCGGCGGCCTCGCTACCTACAGCCGCTACCAGCGCGGCACCATGCTCGACGTGCTCGGCTCCGACTACCTGCGCACCGCCGAGGCCAAGGGGCTCACCCGCCGCCGGGCGCTGGTCAAGCACGGGCTGCGGACCGCGGTGATCCCGATGTCGACCATGTTCGCCTACAGCTTCCTGGGCATCTTCACCGGCGCGATCTTCACCGAGACGATCTTCGGCTGGCACGGCATGGGCGAGTGGCTGATCCAGTCGATCAACGAACAGGACGTCAACTCGGTCGTCGCCGTCAACCTGTTCACCGCCGTCGTCGTCCTCGCCTCCGGCTTCCTCGCCGACACCCTGCACGCCGCCCTCGATCCGCGCGTGCGGTCCTGACCGGAGGTGAACTGACGTGACCACCGTCGCCGTGGAACCGGCCGCCCCGGCCGCCGCCCCCCGCACCACCGGCCGGGCCCGGCTCGTCCTCGCCCGGCTGCTCGCCGCCCGCGGGGCCGTCGCCGGAGCCGTGATCGTCCTGCTGCTGTTCGCGCTCGCCTTCGGCGGGCCGTACCTCACGCCCTGGGACTACGCCGCCCCCGACTTCGGCGCGCTGCACCAACCGCCGTCCGCCGAGCACTGGTTCGGCACCAACGGGATCGGCCAGGACGTCTTCGCGCAGACCGTCCGCGGCCTGCAGAAGTCGCTGGTCATCGGCCTGCTGGTGGCGCTGTTCTCCACCGTGCTGGCCTCCCTGGTCGGCGCCTGCGCCGGCTACTTCGGCGGCTGGGCCGACCGCGCGCTGATGTTCGCGGTGGACCTGCTGCTGGTCTTCCCCAGCTTCCTGATCATCACCATCGTCTCGCCCCGGCTGAAGAGCGCCGGCTGGATCGCCTTCGTGCTGCTGCTCGCCCTGTTCAACTGGATGATCACCGCCCGGGTGGTCCGCTCGATGACCATCTCGCTGCGCGAGCGCGAATTCGTCCGCGCCGCACGGTTCATGGGAGTGCGGCCGCTACGGATCATCACCCGCCACATCCTGCCGAACGTCGCCTCCTTCCTCATCATCGACGCCACCATCGCGGTCGGCGGCGCCGTGATGAGCGAGACCGCGCTCTCCTACTTCGGCTTCGGCGTCAAACCGCCGGACGTCTCGCTCGGCACCCTGCTCGCCGCCGGGACCAGCGAAGCCCCGGTGTTCCCCTGGCTGTTCTACTTCGCCGCCGGGCTGCTGGTGCTCTTCGTCCTCGCCGTCAACCTGATCGGCGACGGGCTGCGCGACGCCCTCGACCCCACCGCCGGGGGCGCGCCCCGCCGCCGCTCCGCCCGGAGGAAGAAGCCGTGACCACCACCGTCGACACCCCCCTGCTCGCCGTCAGCGACCTGCGGGTGGACTTCGCCGGGCCGCACGGCCCCGTCCCCGCCGTCCGCGGGGTGGACCTCACCCTGCGGC
The DNA here is from genome assembly GCF_042887425.1 of Kitasatospora sp. NPDC057940. Classification (NCBI taxonomy): domain Bacteria; kingdom Bacillati; phylum Actinomycetota; class Actinomycetes; order Kitasatosporales; family Streptomycetaceae; genus Kitasatospora; species Kitasatospora sp. NPDC057940. The sequence continues at coordinate 185,218 of NZ_JBHVPH010000009.1, read as the reverse complement.
GCGGCGAGACCCTCGGCATCGTCGGCGAGTCCGGCTCCGGCAAGTCCGTCACCGCGCTGTCCGTCCTCGGGCTGTTGCCGAGGACGGCCGGCGTCCAGGGCTCGGTGCGGCTGGACGGGCGGGAACTGGTCGGGCTGCCCGGCAAGGAGCTCGCCGCGATCCGCGGCCGCCGGATCGCCATGGTCTTCCAGGACCCGCTGTCCGCCTTCACCCCGGTCTACCGGATCGGCGACCAGATCGCCGAGGCCGTCCGCATCCACCAGCGGGTCGACCGGGCCGCCGCCCGCCGCCGGGCCGCCGAACTCCTCGACCTGGTGGGCATCCCGGCCCCCGAACGGGCCCTGGACAGCTTCCCGCACGAGTTCTCCGGCGGCATGCGCCAGCGCGCGATGATCGCCATGGCGATCGCCAACGACCCCGACATCCTGCTCGCCGACGAGCCGACCACCGCGCTGGACGTCACCATCCAGGCCCAGGTGCTGGACGTGCTGCGCACCGCGCAGCGGGAGACCGGCGCGGCCCTCGTCCTGGTCAGCCACGACCTCGGGGTGATCGCCGGGATGGCCGACCGGGTCGCGGTGATGTACGCGGGGCGGGTGGTCGAGACCGCCGGGGTGGACGAGCTGTTCGCGGCCCCGCGCCACCCGTACACGCTCGGCCTGATCGGCGCGGTGCCCCGACTGGACGGGCTCGGCGGCCCACTCGTCCCGATCCCCGGGGCACCCGCCCCGATGGCCGACCTGCCGCCGGGCTGCCCGTTCGCCGCCCGCTGTCCGCTGGCGGAGGAGCGCTGCTCGGCGGCGGAGCCGGAACTGGCCGGGGGCGACGGCCACCTGGCGGCCTGCGTCCGGTCGGCGGAGCTGGCCGAGCGGCGGCCCGCGCCGGCCGACGTCTACCCGGTGCCGGCACTTCCGGCCCCGTCGGCCGCTCCGGAGAACCGGGGTGGCCTGGGGGACCGGAGCTCGCGGGCGCCGGTGCTGGCGGTGAGCGGCCTTGGCAAAACGTTTCCGCTCCTCAAGGGCACGGTGTTCAAGCGCCGGGTCGGCGAGGTCTACGCGGTGGACGGCGTCGACCTGGACCTCCGGGAGGGCGAGACCCTCGGCCTGGTCGGGGAGTCCGGCTCCGGCAAGTCCACCACGCTGTTCGAACTGCTGAACCTCGCCGCCCCCGAGACCGGCCGGATCGAACTGCTCGGCCACGACACCGCCGAGCTCTCCCGCGCCGAGGCCCACCGGCTGCGCGCCCGACTGCAGATCGTCTTCCAGGACCCGATGGCCAGCCTCGACCCGCGGATGCCGATCGGCGACATCATCGCCGAACCGCTGCGCGCCCAGCACGCCGCCCGCGAGGAGATCGCCCGCCGGGTGCCCGAACTGCTGCACCAGGTCGGCCTCGACCCGGACCACGCCGCCCGCTACCCGCACCAGTTCTCCGGCGGGCAGCGCCAGCGCGTCTCCATCGCCCGGGCCCTGGCCGTCCGGCCGAAACTGCTGGTCCTGGACGAACCGGTCTCCGCCCTGGACGTCTCCATCCAGGCCGGCGTGCTCAACCTGCTGCAAGCGCTCAAGGCCGAACTCGGCCTCTCCTACCTGTTCGTCTCGCACGACCTCTCGGTGATCCGGCACCTCGCCGACCGGGTCAGCGTCATGTACCTCGGGCGGACGGTCGAACAGGGCGAGGTCTCCGCCGTCTTCGACCGGCCCCGACACCCGTACACCCGCGCCCTGCTCTCCGCCGTCCCACTGCCCGACCCCGCCGCCGAGCGCGCCCGCGACCGCATCCTGCTCGCCGGCGACCCGCCCTCCCCCACCGAGCGCCGCACCGGCTGCTCCTTCCGCACCCGCTGCCCGGTGTACGCCGGCCTCGCCGACCCGGCCGCCCGCACGCGGTGCGAACAGGAGCGGCCGGCGCTCCTCGGCGACACCCCCGCGCAGGACCACCAGGCGGCCTGCCACTACCCGGAGTCGTAGCCGGCCGCCTGCGATCGCCCGCAGTGATCGCCGCATGTGATCACTGCAGGCGATCACTGCGGGCGATCACTGCGGGCGATCACTGCGGGTGACCACTCGAAAGCGATTCGGCGGATCGACCGGGTGCCGTGTAAAGTTCTCCGAGTCAGCAGGCGCCGCTAGCTCAGTTGGTTAGAGCAGCTGACTCTTAATCAGCGGGTCCGGGGTTCGAGTCCCTGGCGGCGCACATGGCAAGGTCTCAGGCCGCTCACTTCGGTGGGCGGCCTGAGGCGTTTCAGCGGGCGTTTCGGTGAGCGCCTCAGCAGGCGCCCGGCCCCAACGGATGCCCGGCCTCAACCGGTGTCCAGGACGGCGGAGGCCACCGCGTCCGGGCGGTCGAACATCACCAGGTGCCCGGCCGGGGCGGTGGTGCGGTAGTCGGCCCCGAGCAGCGCCGCCAGCTCCCGCTGGCCGGCCAGCCACTCCTCGGTACGGCGGCTGCGGCAGCCGTCGTCGGCGGCGAGCACGGTGACCGGCAGGCCCTCGGGCAGCGGCCGGGTGCGCCGCAGCCCGTCCACCTCGGCGGCCAGGTCGAGGTAGCGCGCGTTCTCCCGCAGCAGGGCTCGCAGGGCCCGGCCGGTGCGGTAGCAGTGCCGCACCAGCGGTGCCGGGGCGAGGTCCTCGCGGCAGACCGTGGACAGCCGGGCCGTCAGCCGGCGGGCGGCCGGACCGAGCAGGTACGGCACGGCGACGGCGGTGGCGGCGCCCGCGAGCGCCCGGGCCGCCAGGTCGCGCGCGCCGGGGGCCGGGTACGGCCGGGCCGCCGGTTCGACGCTGCCGTCCACCAGGACCAGCCCGGCGGCCCGGTCGGGGTGCAGCCGGGCGAAGGCCTCGACGTGGAAGCCGGCCAGCGAGTGGCCGACGACGGTGCAGGGCCCGCGCAGCCCGAGGCCGTCCAGCACCGCGCGGATCCGCTCGGCCTCGCCGGCGGCCGTCGGGGCGGGCCGCCCGGTGGCGGGCTCGGGGGCGCTCAGCCCGTAGCCGGGCCGGTCGAAGCGGACCACGGTGCGGTAGGGCGTGAGGAAGGGGACGACCAGGTCCCAGTCGAACCAGCTGCTGCCGAGGCCCCCGGTGAGCAGGCAGACCGGGCCGCCGCCCTCGGTGCGGACGTGCAGCGGGACGCCGTCGACGCGCAGGAAGCGCGCCCGGGCGCGGGGGTCGTCGGGTGCGGTCATGCCGACTCCCGGCCCGGGGGCCGTTCGGCCGGCCGGGGCTCCCGGTACGGCGGAGAAGCGTCCCACCAGGTGGATCCGTCGCCCGGCACCCCCGCGGGGAGGGCCAGGCTCAGCGCCAGGACGGCGAGCCAGAGCGCCACCAGCAACACCTGGAGCCGCTGGCCGGCCCCGAGCGCCCAGGTGCCGCGCCCGGCCTCGAAGGCGGCGATCGCGGCCAGGCTCCAGCCGGTGGCCAGCAGTTCGGCGCCGAGCAGCCAGGGCCCGATCCGGCGCACCGGCGGCCACCAGCCGTAGCGGCGGGCGGCGACGGTGAGCGCGGCCAGCCCGGCGAGCGCACCGAGCATGGCGAGGCTGCTGGTGACGGCGTGCGCGGTGTGGGTCGCGGGGACGAGTCCGGCGGTCTCGCGGGCGGCGCACATCTCGTCGCTGGTGGGGGCGCAGCTGAGCGGCAGCCGGGAGTCGGCGGCGGTCGCCGCGCCGAACAGGGCGAGGGCGGACCAGCCGACCACCGCCCACCCGCGCCGGGCACCGCGCGGCCCGGCCTGCCCGCCGGCGAGGGCGGTGACGGCCGCGGCGAGCACACAGAGCCCGGCGACCAGGTCGGTGGCCCGGAACAGGCCGCCCAGCGGCTGGTCCTCGGCCGCGAGTTCGCTGATGTACGCCTGCACCGGGTCGAGTCCGGTGCTCAGCACGACCTCCAGCACCCACGCGGTGTACGCCGTGGCGCTGAGCATCAGCAGCGCGGCGACCGCCTTCCGCGCGTTCGGGTGTCCGGGCTTGGGGCTGGGCACCGTTCCACCCTAACCGGCGGCGAACTGCACCCCAACCGGGCGGAAACGGACACCTCGGCGGCGGGTCGGTTCCCGCGCGGCCGCGGGCGGTTTCGGGCGGTTCGAGGCACCCGCCGGGACCGTGTATTGTTTTCCAGGTCAGCAGGCGCCGCTAGCTCAGTTGGTTAGAGCAGCTGACTCTTAATCAGCGGGTCCGGGGTTCGAGTCCCTGGCGGCGCACAGACATTTGGGGAGCCTCTCGCAGCAGCGAGGGGCTCCTCAATTTTTTGGCCCTCGACGTCCGTTTTGCGTGTGATGTCGGTCTCGATTGCCGTTCCGGTGGAGCCAATCGGCCCGCCCGGCTCGTCCAGGGCAGTAAACCGGAATCGGGACAAAGGTCCCTAACCACCGATGTCCCCGTCCGTGCAGGCTGACCCGGTCCGCCCGCAGGAAAGGCCGCGCCTTGTCCGAGAACGCCCAGAGCGGCCGTCGCACGCCGTCGACAGGCCTCCGACCGGTCAAACGCTTCAAGCGCGCCGCCCCCGTGACCGGCGGCAGGAAGCCCCGCCGCCCGAAGCGCACCGGCTGGCGCCGGCTGATACCGACCTGGCGGATGAGCCTGCTCGGCCTCGCCGCGGCCCTGCTGCTCGGCGTCGGCCTGTTCGTGCTCGGGGTCACGCTGGTGAAGGTCCCCGACGCGCACGCCGCCGCGACCGCGCAGAGCAACACCTGGCTCTACGCCGACGGCTCCGTGATCACCCGCACCGGCCAGACCAACCGGCAGAACGTCAGCCTGGACAAGGTCTCCCCCGCCGCCCAGCACGCCGCGCTGGCCGCCGAGGACCGCAACTTCTACCACGAGGGCGCCGTCAACGTGCAGGGCCTGCTCCGGGCCGCGGTCAACACCGCCAAGGGCGCGGGCACCCAGGGCGGCTCCACGATCACCCAGCAGTACGTGAAGAACACGTACCTGAACCAGAAGCAGTCGGTCACCCGCAAGGTGAAGGAACTCTTCATAGCCATCAAGGTGGACGCCACCGAGAGCAAGGACGACGTCCTCTCCGGCTACCTGAACACCTCCTACTACGGCCGCGGCGCCTACGGCATCCAGGCCGCCGCCCACGCGTACTTCGGCGTCGACGCCTCCGCGCTCAACCCCGCCCAGGGCGCCTACCTGGCCACCCTGCTGAACGCCCCGAGCGCCTACGACGTGGCCACCGCGACCCCGGCCGGCAAGCAGAACGCCGTCAACCGCTGGAACTACGTGCTGGACGGCATGGTCAAGGAGGGCTGGCTCTCCGCCGAGGAACGGTCCGCCACCACCTTCCCGGACGTCAAGGACCCGCAGCCCAACCCGGGCCTGTCCGGCCAGACCGGCTACCTGGTGAACGAGGCCACCCAGTACCTCACCTCGAACCAGATCATCAGCGAGACCGAGCTGGCCAAGGGCGGCTACACGATCAAGCTCAGCATCGACCCGGCCCGCCAGCAGGCCCTCCAGGACTCCGTCCAGGCGCAGCTGCACGACACCCTGAACCCGGACAAGCGGAAGAAGGACGCGGCCGCCCAGGCCGGCGCCGTCTCCGTGGACCCGAAGACCGGCGCGGTCGTCGCCCTCTACGGCGGCGTCGACTACGTCAAGCACTACGTCGACAACGCGACCCGGCGGGACTACCAGGCCGGCTCGACCTTCAAGGCGATAGCCCTGGCGGCCGCGTTCGAGAACAACGCCAAGACCCAGGACGGCCGGACCGTCACCCCGCGCACCGTCTACGACGGCACCAGCGGCCGCAAGGTCCGCGGCGGCAAGGGCACCCCGTACGCGCCGCCGAACGAGGGCGACCGGAGCTACGGCCAGATCTCCCTCCAGCAGGCCACCGACTGGTCGGTCAACTCGGCGTTCGCCCAGCTGGCCCAGGACACCGGGCTCCAGAAGGTCAAGGACACCGGCATCGCGCTGGGCCTGCCCGGCAGCACCCCGGGCCTCGACCCGGTGCCGTCCATCCCGCTCGGCGCGGCCACCCCGAGCGTCCTCGACATGGCCGGCGTGTACGCGACGCTGGACAACGGCGGCAAGCAGATCACCCCGTGGCTGGTGCAGTCCGTGGACCGCGAGGGCGAGGCCGTCCCGCTGCCCGCGCACAAGACCACCCAGGCGATCAGCGCGGACACCGCGAACCAGGTCACCTCGATGCTCCAGGGCGTGGTGAGCGACCCGGGCGGCACCGGCTGGCGAGCGAAGGCACTGGGCCGCCCGGTGGCCGGCAAGACCGGCACCACCGACGACCAGAAGTCGGTCTGGTTCGTCGGCTACACCCCCGAGCTGGTCACCTCGGTGGGCCTGTTCGGCCAAGATCCGAGCAGCGGGGCCCAGGTCAGCCTGAGCGGCGTCGGCGGGATCGACGGCGCGGCGGGCGGCCAGTTCCCGGCGCAGATCTGGACCAGCTACATGAAGGCGGCGCTCAAGGGCGTGCCGGTCAGCGACTTCCAGACCCCGGCCGACGGCGGCGACTCCTCCGGCGCCACCGATCTGCCGACGGCCCCGTCCTCGCCGAGCAGCACCGCGTCGACCGGGACCGGCTCGAACGGCGCCTCGACCGCCCCCGCGGCGCCGACCACCCCGCCGAGCGACGGCGCCGGGACCGGGGCCGGGGCCGGCTCGGGCCCGACCACGCCGGCCGGCGGCTCGAACTCCGGCGGCGGCGGTGTGACCAGCCCGCCGACCGCGCCCCCGGCCACCCAGCAGCCGACCGCCCCGCCGACGACGCGGCCCACCGGACGGCCCACCGGACGGCCGACGCCCTCCACCGGCCCGACCACGGCGCCGACCACGCAGCCGACCACCCAGCCCACGGGCGGGCCGGACACGCTCACCGGGGCGGGGGCGAACGCCGGGTAGCGGCGGCGGGGGCCCGGGCGAACCGAGGGGGCGCCCGGGCGGCGCAGGGCCGCGCGCGGGCCGGGTGAGTGCGCCACTGCGCACAGTTCCGTGCAGGACCAAATGACGAAATGGCACCTTACTGAACGCCCGGTATGACTGCCACAATGCGTCGGTGCACAGATCAACGGCCTCGCCCACCCTCCCCACAGGCAGAACCCTCGGCCTCAGCCTCGCGCTGGTCTCCGCGTTCGCCTTCGGCGGCTCCGGCACCGCCGCGAAACCGCTGATCGAGGCCGGCCTCTCACCGCTGCACGTGGTCTGGCTCCGGGTCACCGGCGCCGCCGTGGCCCTGCTCCCCATCGCCTACCGCCACCGGGACGCCGTCCTGCGCCGCCCCGGCCTGCTGATCGGGTTCGGCCTGCTCGCCGTGGCCGGCGTCCAGGCCTGCTACTTCGCGGCGATCTCCCGCATCCCGGTCGGCGTCGCCCTGCTCATCGAGTACCTCGGACCGCCGCTGCTCATCGGCTACGTCAAGTTCGTCCAGCGCAAGCCGATCAGCCGGGGCGCCGCGATCGGCGCCGGCGTCGCGGTCGCCGGGCTGGCCTGCGTGGTGGAGGTCTGGAACGGCCTGAGCTTCGACGCGCTGGGCGTGCTCTTCGCCCTCGGCGCGGCCTGCTGCCAGGTCGGCTACTTCGTGCTCGCCGACGCCGGACGCCGGGGCGAGCGCCCGGTCGACCCGCTGGCGGTCAGCGCGTTCGGGCTGCTGATCGGCGCCGTCCTGCTCACCGTCTTCACCCGGCCCTGGCAGGCCGACTGGAGCGCGCTCGGCGGATCCGTGGTGATGAACGGGCACACCCTGCCCGCGCTGCTCCCGGCCGCCTGGATGATCCTGATCGCGACCGTGCTCGCCTACCTGACCGGCGTGATCGCCGTCGGGCACCTCTCGCCCCCGGTCGCCGGGGTGGTGGCCAACCTGGAGGCGGTCGTCGCCACCGTGCTGGCCTGGGTGCTGCTCGGCGAGCACCTCGGTCTGCCGCAGATCGCGGGCGGCCTGCTCGTGCTGACCGGCGCCTTCGCGGCGCAGACCGGCAAGCCGGCGGCAGTGAAGCCTGCGAAGGCCGCAGACGCCGCGGGTGCTCCGGACGCCGGGGGTACTCCGGACGCCGGGGGTACTCCGGACGCCGGGGGTGCCCCGGGCTCGCCGGAGCGGGTCGCCGCCGAGCGGTAGGTCAGCGGCCGACCCAGCCGAACCAGTCGAGGTGGTTGAGCGGCCACACCACGGCCGACACCGGCCCGACCACGTTGTCCACCGGCACGGCCCCGCCCCCGGGACCGCGCTGGTGGTAGCGGGAGTCCGCCGAGTCGCTGCGGTGGTCGCCCTCGACCCAGACGTGACCCGAGGGCACCGTCACCGGCCCGAAGTCCAGGCCCGCGCAGGAGTCGTCACCGGGGTGCAGGTACGGCTCGTCGACCTTCTTCCCGTCGACGGTCAGCGTGGTGCCCGTGCACTGCACGGTCTGGCCACCGGTCGCGATGACCCGCTTGACCAGGTAGTTGTCGTCCTTCGGCGGCACCAGGCCGACGAAGCTCAGCACCGAACCGGCCGCGTTGGTGAACGGGTTCGAGTCGATGGGCTGCGGCGGGAGCCAGCCACCCGGATCCTTGAACACCACCGGCTGCCCGGGCTCCGGCTTCCAGCCGGTCAGCGGCGCCAGCTTGTTCACGCCCACCCGGTCGCCGATCCGCAGCGTGTTCTCCATCGAGCCGGACGGGATGGTGAACACCTGGAACAGGCAGGTCTTGATCAGCAGCGCGACCACCAGGCCCACCGCCGCCATCGCCGGGATCTCGATCCACCAGGGCCGGGGCCTGCGCCCGGTCCGCCGGGCCTTGCGGCCGCGCGAACCGCGCGCACGGCGGCGGGCCTCGGCACGGCCTCCGAGCGCGTCAGGGGCGCCGGAAGCACCGGGGCCGCGTCCGGCGGCGGGGGCCGGACCGGACCCGGCATCGCTCGGCGTTTCGGGCAGGTTCACCGCCATCGTCGCTGCTCCACCTCTCCGGCTGGGGGAACCTGCACGCTACGCCAACCCCGGAGCCTCACGAAATCCGGCGTTTAGCCGCCCCCGACAAGTCCGGGCCGGGCGGCGCCGGGGCCGCCCTCGACGGCTCGCCACCGACCCCCTCAGGGGTGCTCTCAAGCGCGGGCGATGGCCTCGTGGTGCCGGATGACCTCGGCGATGATGAACGTCAGGAACTTCTCGGCGAAGACCGGATCCAGCTTGGCCCCGGCGGCCAGCTCCCGCAGCCGCTTGATCTGGTCGCGCTCACGCGCCGGATCGGCCGGCGGCAGCTTGTGCTCGGCCTTGAGCCGGCCGACCCGCTGGGTGGCCTTGAAGCGCTCGGCCAGCATGTGGACCACCGCGGCATCGATGTTGTCGATGCTCTCGCGCAGGCTGGTCAGCTCCGCCCGCACGGCGGCGTCGACCTCGTCCGGCAGGCCTGCGTCAGGGGTCGTGGGGTGGTCCGTCATCGGGGCGGCTCCCGGTGTCTGAAGTGGGCACCCGGCCGTACGACGGCCGGGCTCGGGCCCGGGCAAATCTAACAGGGCCCCCGTGGTGGAGCCGCACCTTTTGGCGGATCAGTCCACAATCCGGACATCGCCCGCGCCGTCCGTCGGCTCGTACCGATCCGGGCCCGCGCCGCCCCGTGCCGCCCCGGGCCGAGCCGGGGCCGCCCCGTAGGCTGGTGCGCGCATGACCGGAAGTGACGACTCAGCAGTCCCTCAGTAATGGAGGTACCGATCGTGGCAACCACCCGCACCGCCCGCACCGCTTGGGAGGGCAACCTGCTCGACGGCAAGGGGCAGGTGACCTTCGCCTCGTCCGGGATCGGCGAGTACCCCGTCTCCTGGCCGGCCCGGGCCGAACAGCCCAACGGCAAGACCAGCCCGGAGGAGCTGATCGCCGCCGCTCACTCCGCGTGCTTCTCGATGGCCCTCTCGCACGGCCTGACCGGCGCCGGCACCCCGCCCGTCAAGCTGGACACCCAGGCCGACGTCACCTTCCAGCCCGGCACCGGCATCACCGGCATCCACCTGACCGTCACCGGCGAGGTGCCCGGACTGGACGAGGCCGACTTCACCAAGGCCGCCGAGGACGCCAAGGCCAACTGCCCGGTCAGCAAGGCGCTCTCCGGCACCACCATCACCCTCACCGCCAAGCTGGCCTGACGCCCCGACGGATCCCGAGGGGATCCCGGCGCGCTCCGGCCGCTCCGGGCGCGCGGTCGGCGCCCGGGGGCGCGACCTCGGCGCACGCGCCCCTGGCGCACATCATGTGATGTGCACCGGGGGCGTCTGCATGTACCGCCTCACATGATCACAAAGCGGGCGAATCACCCTGGCGGCGGTCACCGCGCGTTGCCGCCGCGGCCTATGATCGGCCGCAGCGCCCTGTTCTTCACGCGGGTCTCCGCGCGACAGCGCCCCACGGCGGGCGCCCCGCACCGGACCGACTCCGAGGACCTCGACAGAGTGCGGAGCCGGCCGCCGGAGTCCCGATTGGCCGGCCGGACCAGCATCCAGCGTCAGCAGCGGACGGGAGCATGCCGTGCCGGGCCAGAACGAGGGGGCCGACGCACACCACCCGGGCGTGCGGCACGAGGAAACACCGCACCACCGTCACCTCACAACACCCCTCCTGGGCCCGAACATCGGCACCGTCGGTCCGGCCAGTCCGGCTGGTCCGGTCGGTTCGATCAGTCCGGTCGGTCCGGTCGGCGTCGCCGGTTCCGTCACGGCCGTCGGTGCTGTCCCGGCCGGCGGCCGGGCCCTCGACACGACGAGTGCGGCGAGTACAAGTGCGGCAAGTGCGGCGGGAACCGTGCTGGACGACCCCGGGATGCTGCTCTGCCCCACCTGCTCGGCGCCGCTGACCGACGGCACCCACCGGAGCACCGTCGCCGGCCCCGGCCAGGACAACGGCGGGAACGACCGGCTGCTGGCCGCGCTGCGGGCCAGCGAATCCCGCTTCCGGGCCGCCTTCTGCGACGCGGTCATCGGGATGGCCCTGATCGACCCCGAGGACCGGATCATCGAGGTCAACCCCGCCTTCGCCGCCCTGATCGGACGCGGCGTCGGCGAACTGGTCCGCACCCACCTGCACGAGATCATCGATCCGGAGGGCATGCCGCACCGGCTCTTCCCCGAGCTCGTCCACGGCGAGCGGGAGCGGTTCCGCGTGGAGAAGCAGCTCAAGCACCGCGAGGGCCGCACCGTCTGGAGCAAGGTCACCGTCTCGCTGATCCGGGACGGCGCCGGCCAACCGCTCTACACCCTCGCGCTGGTGGAGGACATCACCGAGCAGCGCCGGCTCGGTGACCGCCTGGAGTACCAGGCCCTGCACGACCCGCTGACCCGGCTGCCCAACCGGACGTCCTTCTTCGAACGGCTCGACGCCGCCTGCGTCACGGCCAGCGGGGCCACTGGGGCCACCCCGACTGCCGATCCCGCCGAGGATCCCGGCACCCCCGACACCCCTGACACCAGCGACAGCGTTCTCGCACCGGCGGACGGGCGCCGGGTAGGCGTCTGCTATCTGGACCTCGACGGCTTCGCGGCGATCAACGAGACGCTCGGGCACCACATCGGCGACCAGTTGCTGATCGCCGTCGCCGCCCGGCTGCGCCGCGGGTTCTCCGAGCACGACGCCCACCTGGTGGCCCGGATGGGCGGTGACGAGTTCGCCGTCCTGGTCACCGACAGCCGGGGCAGCGACCAACTGACCGACCTGGCCGCCCGCATCCTCCAGGAACTGGAACACCCCTTCGACGTCGCCGGACACCGGCTGGTCATCACGGCCAGCGTCGGCGTCGTCGAACGGTCCGTGCACGAGACCACCCCCACCGACCTGGTCAAGGACGCCGACGCCACGCTCTACTGGTCCAAGGCCGACGGCCGCGCCCGCTGGACCCTCTACGACCCGGACCGCGGCGCCCACCAGCTGACCCGCCAGCTCCTCGCCACCGCACTGCGGCCCGCCCTGGAGCGCGGCGAGTTCACCATCGAATACCAGCCGCTGGTCGGCCTGGCCGACGGAGCCGTCCACGGCGCGGAGGCCCTCGTCCGCTGGCGCCACCCCCGCTACGGGACGCTCTCGCCGGACCGCTTCATCCCGCTCGCCGAGGAGACCGGCGCGATCGTGCCCCTCGGCACCTGGGTGCTGGAGGAGTCCTGCCGCCAGGCCCGGCAGTGGCTCACCGAGTTCCCCGAGACCGAGACCTTCGTGAGCGTCAATCTGGCCGCCCGCCAGATCTGGGACTCCGACGTGGTCGCCGACGTCGCCCGCGCCCTCGAACGCACCGGGTTGCCGGCCCGGCTGCTCCAGCTGGAGATCACCGAGAGCGCCCTGCTCGGCCCCGGCGGACGGCCGTTGCAGGCGCTCCAGGCCCTCGCGGACATGGGCGTGCGGATCGCGATCGACGACTTCGGCACCGGCTACTCCAACCTGGCCTACCTCTCCCGGCTGCCGGTGCACGTCCTGAAGCTCGACGGCACCTTCATCGAGGGGTTCCGCGACCCGGCCCCGACGACGAACCCTTCGGACCTCCCCGAGCTCGGCTCCCGCCGCAGCGACGCCGACGAGCAGATCGTGGGCGCGATGGTGCAGCTGGCCCACACCCTCGGCCTGACCGTCACCGCCGAGGGCATCGAGAGCGCCGCGCAGGCCGAACGGCTGCGGCTGACCGGCTGCGACACCGCCCAGGGCTGGTACTTCGCTCGGCCGGGCGAGGCCGAGCTCGTCGCCGCCATACTCCGCGAGGGCCGCCCCGGCCCGGACGCCAGCCGGTAACCGGGGCCGGTCCGGCCGGACCCGCTGCGGGCCCGGCGGCCGGGCCACTCCGTTCAGACCTCCCGCGTTCAGACCTCCCGCGCTCAGGCCTCGGCCGTCAGACTTCCGCCGTCAGGCCGTACGCCTCGGCGATCAAGCCGTAGGAGCGGAGCCGGGCCTCGTGGCCGTGGATGTGCGAGGTGACCATCAGCTCGTCGACGCCCGTCCGCTTGCGCAGGGCCTCCAGCCCGTCCGCGACCTCGCCCGGGGCGCCGAGCACCACGTTGTCGAGCCAGCTGTCGATGAACTCCGCCTCGGCCGGGCTGTACGGGTAGGCCTCGGCCTCCTCCGGGGTGGGGATCGGGCCGGGGTTGCCGCGCCGCAGCCGGAGCATGCCGAGGGCCGCGGAGCGGGCGAGGCGACGGGCCACGCCCTCGTCCTCGGCGGCGACCGCGCTCACACCGATCAGCGCGTAGGGCTCGGCGAGCACCGCGGAGGGTCGGAAGGACTCCCGGTAGAGGTCGAGCGCCGGGATGGTGTTGACGCTGCTGAAGTGGTGGGCGAAGGCGAACGGCAGGCCGAGGCGGCCGGCCAGCTGGGCGCTGAAGCCGGAGGACCCGAGCAGCCAGACCGGCGGGCGCCCGTCGCCCTGGGGGACGGCAGTCAGCTGGGCGTAGGGGTGGCCGGAGGGGAAGTCGCCGTCGAGGAAGTGGGTCAGCTCGGCGAGCTGCTGCGGGAAGTCGTCGGCTCCCTCGGCGCGGCCGCGGCGCAGCGCCCGGGCGGTGGCCGGGTCGGTGCCGGGGGCGCGGCCGAGGCCCAGGTCGATCCGGCCCGGGTGCAGGGCCTCCAGCAGGCCGAACTGCTCGGCGATGGCCAGCGGGGCGTGGTTGGGGAGCATCACACCGCCCGAGCCCAGTCGCAGGGTCGTGGTGTTGGCGCCGAGGTGGGCGAGCAGGACGGCCGGGGTCGAGCTGGCCACTCCCGGCATTCCGTGGTGCTCGGCCACCCAGAAGCGGTGGTAGCCCCACTGCTCGGCGTTGCGGGCCAGCGCGGTGGTCGCGGCCAGGGCCTCGGCGGGCGTGTAGCCGACGCCCACGGTCGCCAGGTCGAGGATGGAGAGCGGGGCGGGCGCCGTGCCGCGGGCGGTGCCCCGGATCGCCGCGCCGGTCCGCGGTTCGGTCGGGTGCTCCTGCTGGTCCTCGGTGGTCATGCCGTCCGCCCTTCTGGCTTTCGTGAGCCGGCCCTGGTGGGCGACCGCGGGTCTCGGGTGGCCCGGCGGTCGCTGCTGCCGACCGGGGTCAACCACCGCGCCGGGCCGGCTGTTCCCGCACCCGGAACGTTCCGGCCTGCGCGCCGGACTCGCTCCGGACTCGTTCCGGCCCCGTTCGGCGCCGGCGGGCGCGGCCCGGTACGGTGCCGCCCACCGACCGTTCGGATGACGGAGAGCCAGCGCGCGGACACGCCTGGCGACTTCACGCCAGCGCCGGAAGTCGCCAGGCGGAGGGCTCGCGGCCGGCGGTCGGCGTCCGGCAGGCTGGCGGACAGGACCGGATCGCCCAACAGGATCCGCGTTCCGCCAGCAAGATCGTCGGGCTGGACCAGCGCCGATCGATCCCCGCGAGCCCCCGGAGCGGCACCCCGCCCCGGGGGCTCGCGCCTTTGCGCAGGTCGGGGCCGGGGTCTGTGACCCATGGCATACCGGGGTGCTTCATGGCATGAAAAGTCGAGGCGCTAGCGTTGACCCTCAGCAGCCACCTGCTCCCCCGGGCGGCGTGGAGGGAGTACAGGCCTTGAACTTCGTGGCGGCGATCGGATCCTCGTGGATCTGCGCCCTGGCGCTCTTCGCCGTGCTCGGAGACGCCCTCCTCCCCTTCATCCCCAGCGGAACACTGGTCATCCTGGCGGTGCTCAAGACGGCGCGGATCGACGGCGCCCCGGTGCTGCTCGGCCTGGGCGTGGCAGTGGCCTCGTTCCTCGGCGACCTCCTCCTCCTGCACCTCGCCCGGCGCGGCGCCCCGCTGCTCCAGCGCCGGCTCGCCCAGCGCCCGGAACTGGCGGCCAGCGTGACCAGGGTCCAACAGGCCCTGGTCGAACGCCCCCACGGGGCAGCCGCGGCCATGGTGGTGGTCGCCCGGTTCGTCCCGGCCGGGCGGACCGTCCTGGACGTGGCCATCGGCCACTCCCCCGCCCACCCGCACCGATTCCTGCACTGGTCGGCGCTGGCGGCGCTGGTCTGGGCCGCCTACATCGTGACGCTGGGCTGGCTGAACAGCCACTGGTTCGACACCGCCTGGCTGAGCCTCGCGGTGTCCTGCACCGCCGCCACCATCGTCAGCACCGCGATCGCGCGAATAGTGCGCCGCAACCGGCGGCTCGCCGCGCTCTGACCGCTGCGCCTCGGCCAGCGCTCCCGACCCCGGGGCACCCGGCCACCCCTCGCCGCACCCCGCCGCACCCTCGCCATCGGCGAGCTCTGCCCGGACGGGCGACGAGTCGTACCGAGCGCTGACGAACTCTGACCCGCCCCACCGGACCGGCGGTACCGTACTCCCCTGGCGGCGCGAGGAGCGAAGCGTCACAGGACGGCAACAGACGACGAATCCTTGCAGCCCAGCCCGGTCCTGCTGACGTGTTGACTCTCGTAGAGGGTCGACGGCCTTGGTGGCCACTGTGGCCACATGGCATGCTAACGGCGGAAAATTCATCAATTGCCCGATTTGACCGGTGCGGCCCCGGGCCGCCCTCACCACCGGCATCGGCACCCAGGGGAGACCATGACCAGCATCTCGCGCAGGACGGTGCTCAGTGCGACCGCTGCGACCGCGGCCCTCGGCGCGGTCGCAGCCTGTTCCAGCAGCGGATCCGGTTCGAGCCAGAACTCCTCCTCCCCCACGACCGGCGGCAGCCCGGGCACCACCCCGGCGGGCACGACCGACCCGACCACGACGGGGGTGCCCAAGGGCACTCCGATCGGCGACGGCTCCAACGCCGACACCGGCCCGCAGCCGAACCAGCCGAAGCCCGAGAAGCTCAAGCCCGGCGAGCGGCCGCCGCAGTTCGTGGTGTTCTCCTGGGACGGCGCGGGTGGCACCGACGACGGCCAGTTCCCCCGCTTCCTCAAGCTGGCGGAGCAGTACAAGGCCACGATGACCTTCTTCCTCTCCGGGATCTACGCCCTGCCCAAGGGCAAGGCCGACCTGTACCACCCGCCGAAGCACTCGGTCGGTGCCTCCGACATCCCGTACCTGTCGGACGGCGCGGTCAAGAGCACGCTCAAGCTCGTCAGCCAGGCGTGGCTGGCCGGGCACGAGATCGGCACCCACTTCAACGGGCACTTCTGCTCCAGCCGCCCGGACAAGAACGGGGTCAACATGTGGACCCCGGAGGACTGGCAGAGCGAGATCGACCAGGCGATCGGCTTCGTGACCCAGTGGCGGACCAACACGGGCTTCACCGACGTCGACCCGCTGCCCTTCGACTACAAGAAGGAGCTCATCGGCGGCCGCACTCCCTGCCTGGAGGGCCAGAAGGCGCTCCTGCCGACGGTCGCGAAGCTGGGCTGGAAGTACGACGCCAGCTCCTCCGGCGGCCTGCAAATATGGCCGCAGAAGGTGCAGGACGGCAAGGTCTGGGACTTCCCGCTGCAGTCCATCCCGTTCCCCGGGCACACCTTCCAGGTGCTGTCGATGGACTACAACATCCTGGCCAACCAGTCCGCGGGCAGCACCAAGGGCGACCCGTCCAAGTACAACGACTGGCGCACCCAGGCCAAGGACTCCTACCTGGCCGGCTTCGACCGCGCCTACAACAGCAACCGTGCGCCGTTCTTCATCGGCAACCACTTCGAGCAGTGGAACGGCGGCATCTACATGGACGCCGTCGAGGAGACCCTCAAGACCATCGCGGGCAAGCCGGACGTCCGGCTGGTCTCCTTCAGGCAGCTGGTCGAGTGGCTGGAGGTGCAGGACCAGTCCACCCTGCGCAAGCTGCGCACGCTCAACGTCGGCCAGGCGCCGAGCGGCGGTTGGGAGACCTTCCTCGGCGCCGCGGGCTGAGACGGACGGACCGAGCAGGGCAGAACGAGACGGGCGCGGCCGGCGGGGTGGACGGACCCCGCCGGCCGCCGTCGTCGGGGCCGGGCCCGCTACCCCGCGGCGGTGACGTCCGCGAGCAGGCCGCGGACGATGCGCTCGGCCCCCGACTCTCCCCAGAGGATCGAGTAGTGGTTGGTGTCCGGCACCAGCGAGGCCGGCACCCGCTCCTGGTCCAGCCCGGCCAGTCCGATCCGCTGGTGGTCGTAGAGGCCCTGGGGCTCGTCGAGCAGGCCGCGCTCGGCCCAGAGCAGTTCGGCCGGACAGGGCAGCCGGTGCACGGCGGTGGCCGCGTCCTGGTCCAGCAGGACCTGGGCACCGTCGGCCTGTACGGCCTCCAGCACGCAGGAGGAGCGCAGTTCGGGCTCGACGCCGACCAGGTCGCGCTGGGTGTAGGCGTCGATCTCCGCCGACCAGGCCGTCCCGAAGGCCGGGTGCCGCTGCCAGAACTCCCGGTAGGCGTCCCGGTCCGGGAAGGTCATCGACAGCCGGGCCAGCGCGGGGCCGAGCACCGCGGCCAGCGCGTCCTCTTCACTGATGCCCTCCGGCAGCGGGAAGCTCAGCGCGCCGTCCACCAGCAGCACCCGGCGGACGAGTTCCGGGTGCCGGACGGCGGCCAGGGCGGTGACCCAGGCGCCCATCGAGTGGCCGACCACGGTGGTCGGGCCCGTGCCGAGGGCCGTGATCAGCGCGGCCACGTCGTCGGCGTGCCGGGCCAGCCCGTACGGCCCGGCGACCGCGCGGCTCCCGCCGCGCCCCCGCAGGTCGGGCGCGAGCAGGGTGACCCGCCCGGCGAGTTGGCGGGCGACCTCGTACCAGGCGAGGCCGTTGGCGGTGATGCCGTGCACCGCCACGACCGTCGGGGCGCCCGGCTCGGCGGCGGGCCAGCGCAGGACCGCCAGTTCCCCTTCGGGCACGGCGACGGTCAACTCCTCAGGCTTCAGGGGCGACTGGCTCACGCGGGGGTACCTCCGGTGGGACGGGCGGTCCGGGCGGCGGCCGGAGTGCGGACCGCACGGGCGGATCGGGCGGCGCGGATGCGGGCAGGCAGTCTAGCCAGGCCACCGGGCAGCAGGTAGACCACCGCGACGAACAGGGTGCCCAGCAGGAACAGGGGTTGGGAGAGCGGCACCCGCAGGACCGCGGGCAGGTCCGCGATCGTCGTCGAGTTGGCGAGGTCGCCGAGCCGGTGGCTGGCCCAGGTGTAGAGGACACCGCCGAGCAGTGGACCCCAGCGAGTCCCCGAGCCGCCGAGCACCACCATCACCAGCAGGGCGAGCGTGGCGTCGGAGCCGGCGGCCTGCGGGGTGGCGCCGCCGGTCAGCAGCAGGTAGACCACCCCGCCCAGCCCGGCGAGTCCGCCGGCGAGGACGAAGGCGACCAACTTGTAGCCGTAGGGCCGCAGTCCGAGCACCTCCACCCGGCGCTCGTTCTCCTTGATCCCCTCCCAGACCCGGCCGGTCGGCGAGTTGACGGCCCAGTGGACCACGGCGACCGTCAGCACCAGGTAGCCGACGGCGATCCAGTAGAGGTTGGCGGTGTTCTCGATTCCGAGCAGGCCGGAGGGCAGCAGGTCGGCCGGGGCGGAGCGGCCCTCCTCACCGCCGGTCACGCCACCGGGGTTGCGCTGGACGAGGATCGAGCCGGCCTGGGCGAAGGCGAGGGTGACCATGGAGAAGCCGATGCCGGTGACGCGGAGGCTGACCGAGCCGAGCAGCAGGGCCAGCGCGACGGTGCAGGCGACGCCGAAGACCGCCGCGGCGGCGAACGGCAGTCGCAGTTCCAGCATGCCGAGGTCGGTGGCATAGAGGCCGGTCGCGAAGTAGAGGGCGTGGCCGAAGGAGAGCAGTCCGGTGCGGCCGAGCAGGAGGTCGTAACCGGAGGCGAGGGCCCCGTAGAGCAGGCACAGGGCGAGCAGTTGCAGGCTGCCGGGGCTGCCGAGCGGGCCGTCGAGCAGTCCCGGGACGGGAAGCGCACTATATGGGGCGACAAGGAGCGTGATCAGCAGGGCGATCGGCCACCAGCGTAGCGCTCTGTGCATCAATGTCCAGCGATTAGTGACTGAATCACCTGTTCGAGGGATGGCGCCGAGGTCGGTCGTGTGTTCACAATGGGTCCCGGCAAGGCTGGTGTCAGTCCCCCTTGCCACAGTGACGGTGTTGGCGGAGCTGGTGTCAGTCCCCTCTGCCAACATGGCGGTCATGGCAGGGCTGGTGTCAGTCCCCCCTGCCATGGCGGCGGCGCTGCGGTCGGCCGCGGGGCCACCGGTGCTCGTGATCGGAGTTTCGGCGCTCACGCGAGCCTCCCGGTGAGTCCACGGGGTCGGACGAGAAGCAGCACGGCGAGCAGGACGACGACCGAGAGGTCGCCGAGCCCGGCGCCGGTGTAGTAGTTGGCGAACTGCTGGACGAGACCAACGCCCACGGAGGCGACGGCGGCCCCGGTGACGGAGCCCATGCCGCCCATCACCACGACGACGAAGGCGAAGATGAGCAGCCCGGTCCCCTGGCCGGGATTGACCGAACCGAAGTAGAGGCCACCGAGGGCCCCGCCGAGCGCGGCGGCCGCCCCGCCGATGGCGAAGACGAGGGTGAACGCCTTCCGGACGTCGATACCGAGCGCCATGACCATCGCCCGGTCCTCGACGCCGGCCCGGACGATCAGCCCGTAGCGGGTACGGGCTAGGAACAACCGAAGAGCGAGCAGCAGCAGCGCGGCCGCGGCCACGAGCACGAAGCGGTTGACCGGGACGGTCGCACCGAGCACGTGCCAGGTGCCGGAGAGCACGGCCGGCTGGGGGAAGGGGCGGGCGTCCGCGCCCCAGATCCCCATCAGGAGGGCGGGCACGGCGAGCCCGACCCCGACGGTGGCGAGGATCTGATCGCGCGGCCGGCTGTAGAGCGGGCGGATCAGGAAGAGCTCCAACAGGACGGCGGCGGTCGTTCCGACCAGGGTGCCGAACGGCACCGCGAGCCAGAAGGAGAGGCCGGCCTCGGTGCCTGCCCACCAGGTGGCATAGGCGCCGATGGAGAGCAGGGCGCCGTGCGCGAAGTTGAGCACGTCCATCAGACCGAAGATCAACGACAGGCCGGAGGCGACCAGGAAGTACAGCGCACCAAGACCGAGTCCGGTACAGGAGAGGAGGACGACGGTGTCCATCAGGGCTTCACCTCCGCGGTGACGACAGGGGTGGCCGGAGAAGCGGCGGGCCGGGGCCCGCCGGCGAGCGGGTGACGGGAGCCGACGCCGAGCAGGCGGCGGGCGGCCTCCTCGTCGGCCAACAGCTCGGCGGTGTCGCCCCGGTGGGCGGTACGGCCGTCGGCCAGGACGGCGCAGGTGCCGGCCAGCCGTCGGACGAGGGCGAGGTTCTGCTCGACCAGGAGAACGGGCACGGCCTCGGCCGCTCGCGCCAGCACCTCGGCCACCTCAGCGACGATCTTCGGAGCCAGGCCCTTGGTGGGCTCGTCGGCGATGATCAACCGGTTGCGGTTGAGCAGCGTCCGGCCTATCGCCACCATCTGCTGCTGGCCGCCGGAGAGCGTCCCGGCCAACTGGCCGGCCCGCTGCTTGAGTTCGGGGAAGAGCTCGTGGACGAGCGGATAGTTCGGCTCGTCCGCCTCGCCCACGCCCCGGACGGCGCGCTCGGCGAGGCGGAGGTTCTCGGCGACCGTCAGCCCGGCGAAGATCCCCCGGTCCTCGGGGGCGTAGCCGATGCCATGACGGACCACCAGGTGTGTGGGGAGGGAGGCGAGTTCGGCACCGGAGAAGCGGATGCTTCCGGTACGCGGCACCAGGCCCATCACGGCCTTGACGGTGGTGGTCTTACCGGCACCGTTGCGGCCGAGGAGCGCGGTGACCCCTGCGGGGGCCACGTCGAGGTCGACGCCGTGCAGGATGTGCAGCCCGCCGATGACCACCCGCAGATCGCGAACGGAGAGGAGAGGGGCGGCAGGAGGCGTAGGCACGGCCGCAGAGGCAACGGCAGAGATGGAGGTGGAAACGGGCGAAGAGAACGGAGAGGAGGTCACAGCGCCTCACCCAGGTAGGCCTGTTGCACGGTCGGGTCGGCCATCACGGCCTCGGGGGTGTCCAGCGCGAGCAGCGTGCCGTGGTGCATCACCGCGAGGCGGTCGGCCAGCCCGAGCAGGACGTCCATGTGGTGCTCGACCATCAGGACGGTCCGGCCCAGGTCGCGGTGCACGGACCGGATCAGCTCGGTGAGGGCCGGTACCTCCTCGGCGCTGACCCCGGCCATCGGCTCGTCCAGCAGGATCAGCCGCGGATCGGAGACGAGGAGGACGGCCAGTTCCAGTTTGCGCTTCTCGCCGTGCGAGAGCGCGCCCGCCAAGGTGTCCGCACGGTGGGTGAGTTCGGTGCGGTGGAGGGTCTCGGCCAGCTGCTCCTGGTACCGGACGGCACGGCGCCAGAGCCGGTACGAGGCGCGCGGTCCGGCCGCCGCCTGGGCGGCCAGTCGGACGTGGTCGGCGACCGTCATCCCCGGCCACAGGGAGGAGGTCTGGAAGGTGCGGCCGAGGCCGCGGCGCGCCCGGGTGTGCACGGCCTCGGCGGTGACGTCCACGCCGTCGAGGTGGAGGCTGCCGTGGGTCGCCGGATAGATGCCGGAGATCAGGTTGAAGAGGGAGGTCTTGCCGGCGCCGTTGGGGCCGATGAAGGCGATGAACTCGCCTTCGCCGACCGAGAAGGAGACGTCCTCGACGATCGGCACCCCGCGGACGGACCAACCGAGTCCGTCCAGCCGCAGCACCGCGGCGGGCGAGACCGTGGCCGAGGCCGGGGAACCGGCCGGGGAAGGAGTGGGGGCCATGGGAGCGGGCATCGGGATCAGCCCGCCATCGGGGTGACCGGGGGCGCCACCTCGTCCGCGGTCAGGGCCTTCTCCACCGAGGGCTTGGCGGCGGCCCCGGTGCCGGTCAGCCGGGCCTGGAACATCGGCTGGAGGAGGGCGTGGTCCTCGGCGCGCACCGTGGTACGCCCCTTCACCCCGTCGAAGCTCCAGCCCTCCAGCGCCTTGACCAGGGCCGACGTGTCGTCGGCGGAGCCGTGGTTGGCCTCGACTGCGTGCACGATCATCTGGGCGGCGGTGAAGCCGTCGGGCGTGAAGATGTCGGTCTTCCCGCCGACGGCGGTGACGGCCTCGTCCATGGCCTTCTCCACCGGGGTGCCGGCGGCGCCGCCGAAGTAGTGGTTCAGGAAGGAGATCTTCTCGGCCGCCGGGCCGAACAGCGGGTAGGAGGCCGCCAGGTCCAGGCCGGTGACGACCTTGGTGTCGGCGAACACGTCCTGCTGGTTGAGCGCCGTCCACAGGGCCGAGGAGCTGTCGCCGGCCCAGGCGACGAACAGCAGGTCGGGCTTGGCGGTCTTGGCCTGGGTGGCGAACGGGGTGAGGTCGGTGGCGCTCGGCGGGGCGAGCACCTGGTCGACCGTCGCACCCTGGGCGCCGAGCACGGCCTTGACGGCAGCCACGTTGGCCTGCCCGAAGGCGTTGTCCTGAGCGAGCACGG
This sequence comes from Kitasatospora sp. NPDC057940, assembly GCF_042887425.1. NCBI lineage: Bacteria > Bacillati > Actinomycetota > Actinomycetes > Kitasatosporales > Streptomycetaceae > Kitasatospora > Kitasatospora sp. NPDC057940. The sequence goes on along the minus strand of NZ_JBHVPH010000009.1, from coordinate 162,942 downwards.
TGACCTTCTTGCCCTTGGCGTCACCGATGAACGAGGCCGCGGTGCGGATGTCCTGGAAGGACTGGCGGCCGGAACGGAAGGTGTACTTGTTCAAGCCGGTGACCTTGTCGGCGGCGGCCGGGCCGCTGATGAAGAGCACCTTGTTCTGGGCGGCGATCGGGCCGACCTGGAGGGCGACGCCCGAGGCCGTGGAGCCGGCCAGGACCTTGTAGCCCTTGCCGATCAGGTCCTTGGCCGCGGACACCGCCTTGGCCGGGTCGCCCGCGTCGTCCTGCTCCTCGAACTCGACCTTGTGTCCGTCGACCGCGCCGGTGCCCTTGGTCGCGTAGCTCAGCCCCGCCTTGAAGCCCTCCAGGTACTGCTTGCCGTAGGCGGCCAGCGGTCCGGTCTTGGAGTACACCAGGCCGACCTTGATCGGGCTCTTCGCACCACCGCCGCCCGCCGAGGCCGTCCCGGCGGTGCCGGCCTTGGCGCAGCCCGCGGCGAGCAGGACGCACGCCGCGACGGCGGCGAGCTTCCGGGCCGGGCCGCCGGTCAGGGTCTCGCCCGGGCGGGCGCCGGAGGCGGGCCGAGTGGGGGCTGTCGAGCTGCGCATGGTGACCGACTCCTGAGGGTGCGGCGGGGTGGATGCCGGAACCGTAGGTGTGCGGTGGGACTGGCGACATGTGCCCGGGCGACGCATCGGCCCACCCTGATGTGGCTCCGGCCGACATACCGCCCGGGCGGTGCCGCTCCCCGGACGTCCGGGTGTGGCCGGCCGACACGGACTCGTACCCGCCCATGGCGGGAGCCGCCATGGCTGCGGCGGCCCGCGTCCGGTGACGGTGGAGGGGTTCGGCAGCCGTCCGGCGGCGGCCGCCGGGTCTTCCCACCGGGCCCTCCCACCTGGCCCTCCCCCGGGCCCGGCCCGGGTGGGCCCTCTTCCGCATCCCACTCCTCACGAGGTGATCCCTTGGACAAGGTCCTGGACTCCCCCGCCGACGCGGTCGGGGACATCCCCGACGGCGCGGTGCTGGCCGTCGGCGGCTTCGGCCTCTGCGGCATCCCGAGCATCCTGATCGGCGCCCTGGCGGACACCGGCGCCACCGGCCTCCAGGTGGTCTCGAACAACTGCGGGGTGGACGACTGGGGGCTCGGTCTGCTGCTGCGGGCGGGCCGGATCGCCCGGATGACGTCCTCGTACGTCGGCGAGAACAAGGAGTTCGCCCGGCAGTACCTCTCCGGCGAGCTGGAAGTGGAGCTCACCCCGCAGGGCACGCTGGCCGAGCGGCTGCGGGCCGGCGGCGCCGGCGTCCCCGCGTTCTACACCCCGGCCGGGGTCGGCACCCAGGTCGAGGAGGGCGGGCTGCCCTGGCGCTACGCGGCGGACGGCTCGGTGGCGCTGGCCTCACCGGCCAAGGAGGTCCGGGAGTTCGGCGGCCGCCGGTACCTGCTGGAGGAAGCCATCACGGCGGACTTCGCGCTGGTCCGGGCCGAGGTGGCGGACCGGCACGGGAACTGCGTGTTCCACGCCGCCGCCCGCAACTTCAACCCGCTCTGCGCGACGGCGGGCCGGATCACCCTGGTCGAGGCGGACCGGATCGTCGAGGCCGGCGAGCTCGCCCCGGACGCCGTGCACCTGCCCGGCGTGTACGTGGACCGGGTGGTGGCCGCCGATCCCGCGGACCGCCGCATCGAGCGCCGGACCGTCCGCCCCGCACTCCAGGAGGCCTGAGCCGATGTCCACCCCGACCAGCACCCCGCCCCCCGCACCCACCTCGCAGAGCGCCCACCGACCGCAGCCCGTCCGCCACCCGCAGGCCGTCCACCACCCGCAGACCGGCCTCGACCCGCGCAACGCCCTGGCCGCCCGGGCCGCCCGCGAACTGCGCGACGGCCAGTACGTGAACCTGGGCATCGGCCTGCCCACCCTGATCCCCAGTCACCTCCCGCCGGGCGTCGAGGTGGTGCTGCACTCGGAGAACGGCATCCTGGGCGTGGGCCCGTACCCGGTCGAGGGCACGGAGCACGCCGATCTGATCAACGCCGGGAAGGAGACGGTGACGGTCGCCCCCGGCGCCTCGTACTTCGACTCGGCCTTCTCCTTCGGCATGATCCGGGCCGGCCGGATCGACGTCTCGGTGCTCGGCGCCATGCAGGTCTCGGCGGCCGGCGACCTCGCCAACTGGATGATCCCCGGCAAGATGGTCAAGGGCATGGGCGGCGCGATGGACCTCGTGCACGGGGCCCGCCGGCTGATCGTGGTCATGGAGCACACCGCCCGGGACGGCTCCCCGAAGATCGTCGACGAGCTCTCACTTCCCGCAACCGGCCGCGGAGTTGTCAACCGGATCGTGACCGATCTGGCCGTGATCGACGTGACGCCGGACGGGCTGCGGGTCGTGGAGACGGCTCCGGGCACGGAGTTCGCGGACGTCCAGGCCGCGACGGGCACCGCCCTCCTTCCACCGCTCTGATCCGACCGGGCCGACCGGACCGGCCAGCACCAGCCGGACCGGGCGCACCGGCCCCGCCCCGCAGCAGCGGCCGGGCCTCCCGTCGGGGAGGTCCGGCCGTTCGCTTTGCCTCCGCGGCGCCGCCACCGCCGCCCCGCCCGCCGAATTCGCTGCATTAGCACCACTGCAGTGCGGATTGGCCGGGAACCGCAGGATCTTCATGCTTGCGCGGTGATCATTTCCCGGACAGGTTGCGATCACGGTTGCCCTCCGGGAGAGTTGGGGGCGCCGTGGGTCCCGCGTGTCCGGAGGGGAAGCCGGGAGCGCACCGGGATCCGCATTCGAAGTCCCCGCAGGCGCGCAATGAATTCCGCTCGCAAACGCCCACCGGCGCAAGCAGGCGAACGACGCGAATGACGGCCCGAAAACCGCTTGGAAACAACGGCGGTCCACCGGGCGGTGTTTCACGGGGACGGCTTTCGAGGCAAGAGGCAAGGCGAAGCAAGGCTCCGGGGGGAGCGGACCAGCCCCGCCGAACGCGGCCGGCCAGGCGCGCAACGGGACGGCGGATCGCATACCCCCGGTCCGAACACGCACCAACGGGCCCGCCGCCACGGCCGGGCCCCGGCCAGGGGGAGCAGACGATGACCATGCCGTTCGCGCGGCAGAAGGATGCCGGGACGGCCCGCGGGCGAGGCGCCGGGCGGCGGCTCGACGACGACCTGGCCGCCGTTCCGGTACCCGAAGCCCCGTACGACTACGGTCACTTCAGCCGGCTGGCCGGCCCGGCGCACGACCCGGACGAGGAGGACGACCTCGGCGGCGGCGTCTACCGGCCCGAGCCCGCCCACCACGGAGCCCCACCGGCACCGCGGCACGCACACCAGGCCGCACAAGAGGCCGTGCACCAGGCCACGCAGGAGGCCGCACCCGCCCCCAGCGCCCCCTACCGCGTCCAGTACCGCAGCCTGCTGCGCCGCGAGCCGCACCGGATCCGCGCCGCCCTGCTGATGGTGGCGGCCCCACTGGTGGAGGTGGTGCTGCTGGTGTGGCTGCTGCTGCCGGAGCACTGGCCGGAGCGCCCCGGCGAGACGCACACCCTGGTGCTGCTGGGCGACAAGGTGATGATCGGGATCATCGCCGTGGTCGAGGTGTTCCGGCTGGTCAACGTCGTGTCCAACACCCACGCCACGCTGGTCGCCCGCGATCCGATACCGGTGACGCCGGAGTCCGGCACCCGGGTCGCGTTCGTCACCGCCTGCGTGCCGGGCAAGGAGCCGGCGGAGATGGTGCGGGCCACGCTGGTCGCGGCGCGCGCCGTCCGGCACGACGGCCCGTACGACGTCTGGCTGTTGGACGAGGGAAACGATCCTGCGATGCGGGCGCTCTGCACCGAGCTGGGCGTCCGCCACTTCAGCCGCTTCGGCCGCCCGTACTGGAACCAGCCCAAGGGCAGGTTCCGCACCGGCACCAAGCACGGCAACTACAACGCCTGGTTGCAGGCGCACGGCGACGACTACGACTTCTGGGTCTCGGTGGACACCGACCACGTCCCGCTGCCGGACTTCTGCGAGCGGATGCTCGGCTACTTCCGGGACCCCGACGTGGCATTCGTGGTCGGGCCCCAGGTGTACGGGAACTACCGCAGCTCGGGATCGGCCGTCACCAAATTCTCCGAGAGCCAGCAGTACCTCTTCCACGCACTCATCCAGCGCGCCGGAAACCGTTACGGCGCGCCCATGTTCGTCGGCACCAACAACGCCGTCAGAATCCGTGCGCTCCAGTCGATCGGCGGGTTGTACGACTCCATCACGGAGGATATGGCGACCGGCCTGGAGTTCCACCGGAGCCGGAACGCCGAGACCGGTGAACGCTGGAAGTCCGTGTACACCCCGGACGTGCTCGCGGTCGGCGAGGGCCCGTCCTCCTGGACCGACTTCTTCTCCCAGCAGCTGCGCTGGAGCCGCGGCACCTACGAGACCCTGCTCACCCAGTACTGGCGGGTGCTCTGGCGGCTGTCGCCCGGGCGGCTGCTCAACTACTCGCTGATGGTGGGCTTCTACCCGATGGCGGCGCTCACCTGGTTGCTCGGCGGTCTGTCCAGCGTGCTCTACCTGGTGTTCGGCGCCTCGGGGGTCCACGTGTCCTCTGAGATCTGGATGATGCTGTACAGCGACGCCGCCGCGCTCCAACTGCTGCTCTACACCTGGAACCGCAAGCACAACGTCAGCCCGCACGAGCCGGCCGGCTCCTCCGGGGTCGCGGGCATGCTGATGTCCGCGCTGTGCGGCCCGGTCTACGCGGCCTCGCTGGTGCAGGCGCTGCTGCGGCGGCGCAACCGCTTCGTGGTGACGCCGAAGGGCCGCTCGGCCAGCGCGGACCGGGTGAGCACCTTCCGCTTCCACCTGTTCTGGACGCTGGTGTTCGGCGGCGCGATAGCGGCTTCCTTCTTCACCGGCTACGACCACGTCGCGATGCGCACCTGGGCCTGGATCGCCCTGGCCCTGACCGTGCTGCCGATCCTGGTGCTGGCCGGCGACGCCGTCCGCCGCCGACGCGCCCGGCCCACGGCCACGCTCACCGTCACCGGCGGTCCGGCGGCGACCCCGAGGGTCGTCCTGGAGAAGCGCCGCCCCCGGCACGCCCGCGACCCCCGGCGCGGCGCGGCCGCACCGGCCGCGCCGGTCTCCCAGGACGCGCCGCCGGGCGCCCCCGCAGTGCCCGACCGGGCGGAGCGCACCACCACCCGCTGAAGCCGCGGCCCGCCAGCACCCCCGCACCTCACAAGCCAGCGAACCTCACGAACCACCGAACCTCACGAGCTACCGAACCTCACGAGGGGACCAACCACCGTGAAGATCCACAAGACCGGCCGGACCAAGCGCTTCGCCCTCGGCAGCACCGTCGCGCTGACCGTCGCCGGGATGAACGCGCCCGCCGTCCTCGGCTTCGCCAGCCAGCAGTACCACCAGTACGTGATCAACCGCCCCGACTACAAGGCGGAGTACGGCCACTGGCAGACCCTCACGCTCCCCGCCGAGTTCCGGGTCAACGCCGTCCACGCCACGCTGCTGCGCACCGGCAAGGTCCTCATCGTGGCCGGTTCCGGCAACGACGAGAAGCGCTTCGACGCGGGCAGCTTCCGCAGCCTGCTCTGGGACCCGGCCGCGAACACCTACAAGCTGATACCCACCCCGGCCGACATGTTCTGCGGCGGCCACGCCTCGCTGCCGGACGGCCGCGTCCTGGTGGCCGGCGGCACCCAGCGGTACGAGAAGCTGGCGGGCGTGGTGAAGAAGGCGGCCGGCGTCATGCGGGTGCGCAACGAGAGCCCCGAGCGCGCCAGGGCGTTCCCCAAGGGCACCGTCTTCGTCGGCCCGAACGGGCGCGAGTACGCCTCCACCGAGGCGGTGACCGTCCCGGCCGCGGTGAAGACGGGCGCCGGCAAGCAGACCGTCGTCACCGCCGGCGAGCAGCACGTGTTCGTCGAGGCGGTCGGCGAGGGCGCCGACTACGTCACCGACTCCCCAGCCCAGTACCGGATCAAGGGCCTGGCCGGGGCCGACGCCCACAACCTGTACGGGCAGGGCACGAAGCTGACCCTGGACAAGCAGGAGTACCAGGGCATCCGCTCCGCGTTCGAGTTCAACCCGGACACCGAGCTCTACGAGCAGGTCACCGACATGGCGTACGCCCGCTGGTATCCGACGCTCACCGGGCTGGGCGACGGGCGGGTGGTCACCGTCTCGGGCCTGGACGACACCGGGGAGATCCTCAACGGCAACGACAACGAGATCTACGACCCGAAGAACAAAACCTGGTCCAAGGGCCCGGACCACTACTTCCCGACCTACCCGTCGATCTTCCTGACCGCCTCCGGCAAGCTCTTCTACTCGGGCTCCAACGGCGGCTACGGCCCGGCCGACAAGGGCCGCGACCCCGGGGTGTGGGACCTGTCGAACAACGGCTTCCAGCCCGTCCCCGGCCTGCGCGACCCCGCCCTCACCGAGACCTCGTCCTCGGTGCTGCTGCCGCCCGCCCAGGCGCAGAAGGTGATGGTGCTCGGCGGCGGGGGCGTCGGCGAGTCGCCGCTGTCCACCGCCCGCACCGACATCGTCGACCTCTCCGCCGCCAAGCCCGCCTTCACCCCGGGCCCGGACCTGCCGGCCGGCGGCACCCGTTACCTGAACAGCGTGATCCTCCCGGACGACACCGTGTTCACCACCGGCGGCTCCAGCGGCTACCGGGGCCGGGGCGCCAGTGACCTGCTCAAGGCGCAGGTGTACCACCCGGACACCAACAGCTTCAGCACCGCAGCCGAGCCCGCCGTCGGCCGCAACTACCACTCCGAGGCGCTGCTGCTGCCGGACGGCCGGGTGGCCGTGCTCGGTTCCAACCCGCTCTTCGCGGACAAGGCCGAGACCACGCCGGGCGGCTTCGAGCAGCGCATCGAGATCTACACCCCGCCGTACCTGTTCCACGGCGACCGCCCGCAGGTGGCCGCCGCGCCGAGGGCCGCGAAGCTCGGCACGACCGTGCGGATCGGCACCGCCCGGCCGGACGCGGTCGCCACCGCCAAGCTGATCCGGCCGAGTTCGGTCACCCACGTGACCGACGTCGAACAGCGGTCGGTGGCCCTGGACATCAGCGGTCGCACGGCCGACGGGGTCTCGCTGACGCTCCCCGCCAACCCCAACCTGCTGCCGCCCGGCTGGTACATGCTGTTCCTGACCGACGCCGCCGGCACCCCGTCGGTCGCGCGCTGGATCCAGGTGACCCGCTGAGCGACACCGGGTGCGTCACGGCCTGGTACGGACCCACACCGATACGGACCCACCGATGCGGACCCGCACCGATGCACACCCGCATGGCGCGGGCCGGCCCCCTCAGCGGGCGGCCTGCGCCAGGCCGAGCGCGTACGGCAGCCAGAACTCGCCCGCCCGGGGCTCGCCGCGCCCGCACTCGCCGTCCGACTCCCCCGGGTTCTTGATCCACAGGTAGGCGTCGACCCCGTCCCGGCCGGTGTCGGCGGTCGGCCGCTCGCCGAGCGCGCGGCCGGGCGGGTTGCACCAGGCGTCGCCGCCGAGTGGGCCGTTGCCGTTGCGGCTGGTGTCGATGACGAAGTGCTTCCCGCCCAGGGCGGCGGAGAGCTGGCCGCCGTAGGCCGTGTTGCGGCCGGTGTCGTAGAAGTTGGCGACGTTCACCGCGAAGCCGTCCGCCGCCGCGATCCCCGACTTGCGCAGCGCGGTGGAGAGTTCGGCCGGGTCCTGCGACCAGCCGGGGTTGCCCGCGTCCAGGTAGACCCGCACCTGCGGACGCTTCTTCAGCTCCTGCACGGCGAAGGCCAGCAGGCCGTACCGCTCGGCGGCCAGGTCGCCCTTGATCCCGCAGCTGTCCAGGGTGTGCGCGACGGCGTCCGGCTCCAGCACCACCCAGGCCTTGCGGTCGCCGAGGGCCTCCGCGACACCGCTGATCCAGGCCCGGTAGGAGGCGGCGTCGGAGGCGCCGCCGGCCGAGTACAGGCCGCAGTCGCGGTGCGGGATGTTGTAGGCGACGAAGACCGCCGTCCGGTCCGCCTCGGCGGCCCGGCGGCTGACCTGTTCGGCGATCTCCTTGGCGCCCTGCTCGCCCAGCCACTGCGAGGAGGGCTGGGCGGCGATCCGCAGCAGCGTGTCGGCCTCCGCCGGCCGGCCCTGGCCTCGCAGGGCGGTCACCTGCCGGGCGGCGTTGGTCTGGTCGGAGACGTAGAAGGCCTGGCCGGGGAGCTGGGCGAGGCTCGCGGGGCCGGTGCCCGGGTTCGCGGCGGAGGCGGTGGGCACGGCTGTGGGCACGACGGCGGACCCGCCGGCCGCGGCACCGGCAGAGGCACCGCCGCCCGGGCCGCCGGCTGATCCCTTGGCCGGTCCGGCGGTCGAACCGCTACAGCCCGTGGCCCCCGCCAACAGCACGACCAGGGCCGCCCCCACGGCCCGTCGGATTGCCACTACCCGTCCCACCCGGCGCACGTACCGCCCCTCCCCCAGAGCCGGTCCGGCGACCGGTCGGCACCAGCTAAGCACACCGGCCACCGCCCGCCCGCGACGGGCGGTGAACGCCGGGTGGCCGTGAGCGGGCGGACGGGCGACCCCGCCCGCCCGCCCGGGCCACCCCTCACCCAACCCCCGGGCGCCCGGCCCCGGATACTCGGCCCCAGATGCTCAGCCCTGCTTCAGGTTGGGCACCTGCCAGTCGATCGGCTCGCCGCCGAAGCCGTCCAGCGCCGTGTCGATCTGCGAGAACGGGCGGCTGCCGAAGAACAGCTTGGCCGACAGCGGCGACGGGTGCGCGCCCTGCACGACCACGTGCTTGGACGTGTCGATCAGCGGCAGCTTCTTCTTCGCGTAGTTGCCCCACAGCACGAAGACCACCGGCTCCTCGCGCTCGCTCACCGCCTTGATCACGGCGTCGGTGAACTTCTCCCAGCCCTTCGCCTTGTGCGAGTTGGCCTCGTGCGCGCGCACCGTGAGCACCGCGTTGAGCAGCAGGACGCCCTGCTCGGCCCAGTGCATCAGGTAGCCGTTGTCCGGGGCGGGGATGCCGAGGTCGGCGTCCAGCTCCTTGAAGATGTTGCGCAGCGACGGCGGCGTCCTGGTGCCGGGCAGCACCGAGAAGCTCATGCCGTGGGCCTGGCCGTCGTCGTGGTACGGGTCCTGCCCGAGGACCAGCACCCGGACCTTCTCGTACGGCGTGGCCTCCAGCGCGGCGAACTCCTGGCCGCTCGGCGGGAACACCTGGTGCTGCGCGCGCTCGGCCGCCACGAAGGCCGCCAGCTCGGCGAAGTACGGCTTCTCCGTCTCGGCGCCCAGCACCGGGCGCCAGGACTCGGGCAGTTCCAGCCCGCCGCCCTCGCCGGCCTCCACCACGCCCGCCTCGACCGTGTCCGTCACGACATCTACCTCCCACACCGCGGCTGTTGTGCCGCACGCCCTCTTTCACCCCGAACGCTACACAGCCCCACCGACAACTCACTCCGCCGAAGCCGCAGAAGGCGGCACGGACCCAGCGGGAAGTGCCGACCCGGCAGGCAGCGGGGCCCCAACAGGCAGCGGGGCCCCAGCGGGAAGCGGGGCCCCAGTGGGAAGCGCGGACCCGGCAGGAGCCACCGGCGCGGGGCCCGAACCGGCCGCCCGCACCACCCGGACGTGCTCCACCACGTTGAGCGCCACCAACAGCACCGCCAGTGCCACCAGCACCGCCAGCGCCGGCAGCCGCACCACCGCCGGTGCCAGCCCCAGCACCACCGCCGCCGCACCGAGCCGGGTCGTCGCCACCTTGCGGAACATCATCCAGCGGGTGTACCCGAAGGTCAGCAGGTACAGCCCGCACCCGCCGTACAGCAGCGCCACCGACCCCGGCCCCAGCGCCTGCCACGGGTCCGCGACGGTCTCCCCGAAGCCGACCGCCACCCCGATCACCCCGGCGGCCAGCGCCAGGTGCCCGTACTGGAAGATCCGCCGGACGACGTCCCGCCGGGAGTCGGCGACCTCCACGGCGTACCGCATGGCGTCCGCCGCGTACACGAAGTACTGCCACCACAGCCCCGCCGAGATGGTGAACGCGGCGGCCACAGCCACGAGTTCGGCCACGTCCAGCCGGGCGCCGGCCGCCGTCCCGCCGATCCCGACGATCGACTCGCCGAGCGCCACCAGCAGGAACAGCGCGAACCGCTCCGGCATGTGCGAGGGGTGGTACGCCACCGCCGCCAGCCGCCGCCGGAACACCAGCGGCGCGGCCAGGTCGCAGAGCGCGGCCGCCGCCCACAGGGCCAGCCGCGGCCCGTCCGGCAGCAGCCCGCCCACGACCAGCAGCGGCCCGCTGACCAGCACGCCGGCGCCGTACGGGCCGCGCCAGACGCCCGGCAGGCGGATCAGCAGGAGCAGCAGCACCAGCCGGGCCAGCCAGTACGCGGCGCCGAGCAGCACGCCCCGCCCGCCGTACGCGCCCGGGACGGCGAGCGCCATGAACAGGCCGGCCAGCCCGACCGCCAGGATGCCGAGGCGGTCCCGCAGGTTGTCCACGTCCCGGATGTTGGCCTGCACGGTGGTGCCCACCCAGCACCAGTACACCGGCACGAACACCACCAGCGCCCGGGCCAGCCCGGTGGCGTCGTGGTGGTGGTGGTGCAGCAGCCCGGAGACCTGGGTGATCGCGAAGACGAAGACCAGGTCGAAGTAGAGCTCGGCCCAGGTGACCCGCTTCTCGTCGGCCTCCCCGCCGACGCCCCCGGCATCCCGCCGCGCCTCCGGCGGCCCCGCATCCCCCGTCGCACTCATCGCGCCGTTGCCTCCCCACAGGTACGAAACGGGCCCCGCCCCGGCGACCGGCCGGAACGGGGCCCACGACAGCACCGCAGAGGCTAGACCAGCTCGACCAGGTCCGCGATCGACTTGACCACCCGGGTCGGCCGGTACGGGAAGCGCTCGACGTCGGCGGCGGCGGTCAGGCCGGTGAGCACCAGGATGGTCTCCATGCCGGCCTCCATCCCGGCGACGATGTCGGTGTCCATCCGGTCGCCGATCATCACGGCGGTCTCGGAGTGGGCCCCGGCGGTGTTCAGCGCCTCGCGCATCATCAGCGGGTTGGGCTTGCCGACGAAGTACGGCTCGACGCCGGTCGCCTTGGTGATCAGGGCCGCGACCGAGCCGGTGGCCGGCAGCACGCCCTCGGGGGACGGGCCGGTCTCGTCGGGGTTGGTGCAGATGAACCGGGCGCCCTGGTTGATCAGGCGGATCGCCTTGGTGAGCGCCTCGAAGCTGTAGGTGCGGGTCTCGCCGAGGACGACGTAGTCCGGGTTGTTGTCGGTCAGCACGTAACCGGCCTGGTACAGCGCGGTGGTGAGCCCCGCCTCGCCGATCACGTAGGCGGTGCCGCCCGGGCGCTGGCCCTTGAGGAACTTGGCGGTGGCCAGGGCGGAGGTCCAGATGCACTCCTCCGGCACCTCCAGGCCCATCCCGGCCAGGCGGGCGCTGAGGTCGCGCGGGGTGTAGATGGAGTTGTTGGTGAGGACCAGGAACGGCTTGCCGGACTCCCGCAGCCTGCGCAGGAACTCCTTCGCGCCGGGAATGGGCGTGCCCTCGTGGATGAGGACGCCGTCCATGTCGGTCAGCCAGGACTCGATGGGCTTGCGGTCTGCCACGTGCGTGTCTCCCGAAGTGTTGCAACGTCTGTCGAAGGCCCTGACGCGGCACAGCCTAATCCGCACGCCTGCCCGACGACAGCGCGTTCCGTCCCCCGGGCTCGGCACCGCCGCCCCGCCGGGCCTCCCGGGGCCCGGCCCCTGCGAAACCGGGAGCAACCGGGCGCCTCGTGATTGAGTGGGCGCATGAGCGCCTCGACCCCCTCGTCCTCCCCGGACCGCCCGTTCCGCGTCGGCCTGATCGGCTACGGCCTGGCCGGCTCCGCCTTCCACGCCCCGCTCATCGCCACCACGCCGGGGCTGCGGCTGGACGCCGTGGTCACCGCCAACCCCGAGCGCCGCGAGCAGCTGCGCCGCGAACACCCCGGCGCCCGCGCCGTCGACACCCCCGAGCAGCTGCTCGCCGACCCGGACGCGCTCGACCTCGTCGTCGTCGCCTCGCCCAACCGCACCCACGCGCCGCTCGCCCGCGCCGCCCTGCGCGCCGGGCTGGCCACCGTCGTCGACAAGCCGCTGGCCGGCACCGCCGCCGAGGCGCTGGAACTGTGCCAGCTCGCCGAGGCCCGGGGCACCCTGCTCTCCGTGTTCCAGAACCGGCGCTGGGACGGCGACTTCCTGACCGCCGCCCGGCTGGTCCGGGGCGGCGCGCTCGGCCGGGTGCACCGCTTCGAGTCCCGCTTCGAGCGGTTCCGCCCGAAGCCCAAGCCCGGTTGGCGCGAGCTCGCCGACCCGGCGGAGGTCGGCGGCACGCTGTACGACCTGGGCAGCCACCTGGTGGACCAGGCGCTGACGCTGTTCGGCCCGGTGGAGACGGTGTACGCGGAGGTCGACGTGCGCCGGGACGGCGCGGTCGTCGACGACGACGCCTTCCTCGCCCTCACCCACGCCTCCGGCACCCGTTCGCACCTGTGGACCAGCGCCATCACCCCGCTGATCGGCCCCCGGCTGCGGGTGCTCGGCGACGCCGCAGGGTACGTCAAGCCCGGCATGGACCCGCAGGAGGCGGAGCTGCGGGCCGGGCACCGACCGGACGGCGCCCGCCCGTGGGGTGCCGACCAGCCCTCGCAGTACGGCACCCTCGGCACCGACGAGTCCTCGATCGCGCTGCCCACCGAGCCGGGCGACTACCCCGCCTTCTACGCGGGCATCGCCGCCGCCCTGGCCTCCCCGGGCACCCCGCCCCCGGTCGACCCGCGCGACGCGGTGGCCACCCTGGCCGTGCTGGAGGCCGCCCGGGCCTCCGCCGCCACGGGCACCACGGTCCGCCTGGGCTGAGCCGCCACCGGGCCTGCCGCCCCCTCAATTCCACTTCTAAGATGCTTAGATGAGCGGCTGGCGGGCGGGGCGGCAGGCCACCGGCGCGAGAACGCGAAGAGCACGAGGAGCGCGAGGAGCGCGAGAAGCGCGCGGGGAACCGCGAGCGGCGGCCGTCACACCCCGATGATCTCCACCGCCGAGCCCAGGCCCCGGAAGTCCGCGACGTTGCGGGTGTACAGCGGCAGGCCGTGGGCCGAGGCCACGGCCGCGATCATCAGGTCGATCCGGCGCGGGCGCGGCTGCCGCCCCGCGGCGATGGTGAGGGTCACCAGCGTGCCGTAGCGGGCGGCCGCCGCCGCGTCGAAGGGCAGCGGGTCGAAGTCGGCCATCGCCGCGCCCAGCACCTCCAGCCGGGCGGCCCGGCTGACCGGGTCGCGGGCCATCGACACGCCCTGTTGCAGCTCCGCGAAGGTGATCGCGGTCAGCTCCGGCACGGCCGGCAGGGCCGCCGGGGAGAGCAGGGCCAGATCGATGTAGACACAGGTGTCGAGCACCCCGGCCGGCCGCCGCCGGGCTGCCCGCCTGCGCTCAGCCACGCCGCCGCTCGAACGGGTCGTCGCCCTCGTCGCCCACCAGCTCCTCCGGCCCGAGGTACTCCTCGGCCTCCTTGCGCATCTGCTGGTAGTCCACCCGCGGCAGCTTCACGTGCCGCGCCACCAGCTCCTCCGCCGTGAGCCGCCGCCGTCCGGACACCGGTCGCAGCTCCGCGACCTCGACCCCGTTCCTGGTGATGTGGAAGGTCTCCCCGGCCTCCACCGCGTCCATCACCGCGGCGGAGTTGTTCCGGAACTCCCGCTGGGTAATTGTCTTCATCCCTCCACGGTAGCCCCGTGTAGCACCTGCGGCTACGCCCCTGCACCGCCTCGCGAAGCACCTCGACGCGGCGGGTGCGCCACGGGAATTCCGCGCTGGGCGGGAACTCGGCGGGCCCGGCGATCGTCCTGAACGTCTGAAGTCCGGCCCCGAGTCCATGGGGCCGAAGCCCGAGGGCCGCGAGGCCCGTGCGGCCCCGGGTCCGTCACGCCGAAGGAGGAGCAGCGCATGACCGTCGTCGCGATGCTGCTCGGGCTGCTCCGGGTGCTGACCGGGGAGCTGGTGACCGAGGGCGGGACGGTCGCGTCGGTGGCGGCGGTCGCCGCCGTGGCGCTGCTGGCCGGTGCGGTCGCGGGCACGCTGGCGGGGGCGCGGCTGTTGGGGGCGCGGGCGCCCACGGCGGTGCGCAGCGGGGTGCTGCGGCGGCGCGCGTTCCGTACGGCCTTCCTGCCGCAGCGCGATCCCGATGCCCGGGGCAGGCGACGCCCGAGGGCACCGGGTGCGGCCCCGGCGGCCGCGTAGCTTCGTCGTCTTCCGCCGTTCCACGCGGCCGTCCTCCGTCGACCACTCGTTTTCCGAGACCCCCGGAGGGCTCGCTCCACCATGTCCGTTCTCGCTGTTCTCGACCCGGCCGTCGCCGTCGCCCATGCCGCCGTCGCCGCGCTGGCCCAGGTACTGCCGACCGCGCTGGCGATCGTCCTGTTCACCGTCGCCGTCCGGCTGGCGTTGCATCCCTTCGCGCGCGCGGCGGCGCGGGGGGAGAAGTCGCGGGCGCGACTGGCGCCGAAGGTCGCCGAGGTGAACCGGCGGTTCAAGGACCGCCCGGAGAAGCTGCGGGAGGCGCTCGCCGAGCTGTACCGGGAGGAGCGGGCCTCGCCGTTCGCGGGGTGTCTGCCGATGCTGGTGCAGATTCCGTTCTTCTCGGTGATGTACCGCCTGTTCACCACTCCGAACGGCCTGCTGGACCACACCCTGTTCGGCGTGCCGCTCGGCCTGCACGTCGGGAGCGCGCACGGCGCCGGGCAGTTGGCGGTGTTCGGCCTGCTGTACGCCGGGCTGGCGGCGGTCGGGTACGTCAACTTCCGCCGGGCCAGGCGGGCGGCGGCCGCGCAGCCGACCCCTCAGCCGGGGGCGGGGCTGCTGCCCTACCTGTCCTTCGGGTCGGTGCTGTTCGCGATGCTGGTGCCGGTGGCCGCAGCGCTCCACCTGGTGACGACGAGCACGTGGACGGCCGCGGAGCGGGCCTGGCTGCACCGGGGCGGCGCACCGGCGCCGGCGACGGCGCTCGCGCTGTGAGCCTCGCGCCGTGAGCACCGCCGCCGAACCCGCTGATCTCGGCGGACCCGCCGAGGCCGCCGAGGCCGCCGACCCCGCCGGCCTGCGTCAGAAGTGCCGCAGCAGCTCGGGGAAGGCGGCCAGCTGGAGCGTCGCCTCGTCGGGGCCGAGGTCCTGGTGCTCCAGCACCCAGGTGTGCTCGTGCGGGATGAAGACCGTGCGCAGACCGGCCTGGCGGGCCGGGGCGATGTCGGACTTGGGCGAGTTGCCGATCATCCAGGTCCGGTCGGGGTCGAGGCCGAGCTCGGCACTGAGCCGCCGGTAGGTGTCCGCCGACTTCTCGGCCACGATGTGGACGCCGCGGAAGTGGTGGTCGATCGTGGAGGCCGTCACCTTGCGCTGCTGCTCGTCGAGGTCGCCCTTGGTGAGCAGCAGCAGCTGGTGGCGTCCGGCGAGGTCGGCGAGGGTGTCGGCGACGCCGGGGATCAGCTCGATCTCGCGGTTGCTGAGCGGAGTGAGGAGACCGTCGATCCGGGCTTCCTCGGCCGGGGTGGGGGTGAGATCGCCGTTCAGCCGCCGCAGGCAGTCGGCGAGGCTCTGCCGGAACACGGCGGCGCCGTAGCCGAGGGCGGCGGAGTTGGCGGCTTCGATCTCGTTGAGGACGGCCCTGGCGCGCTCGCGGTCGGCCGGGGTGGCGACCCAGTCCAGGAAGCCGCCGATGACGCGCTCGAAGAGGACGTTGTTCTCCCAGAGCGTGTCGTCGGCGTCGAAGATGAGGGTCTGGTCGGTGTGCATCCGGGTGTGCTCCAGCGGGGTTCGGAAGGTCAGGCGGGGGCGTCGAGCAGGCGGCCGGCCCGGTCGAGCGTTTCGCGGAGGTTCTCCTCGGTGGTCCGCTGCCGGGCCTCGGCGATGGTGAGCCACTCCAGCGGGGCGGCGGGGTTCTCCGGCCGCGCCCGCTCCGGGGTGCCGGTGGCCAGCAGGAAGCGCAGGTCGGCGTGTTCGTGGGCCGGCTCGACGGGCGAGGCCGGGACGGGCACGACGGCGAGGTGGACGAGGGCGGCGTCGGGCCACGGGGTGAGGTCGGTGAGCCCGGTCTCCTCCAGGCCTTCGCGCAGCGCGATGTCCAGCGGCAGGGTCTCCCCCGGGTCGCCGTGGCCGCCGACCTGGAGCCAGGCCTGCTGGCGCACGTGCCAGCGCAGGAGGACGCGCCGGGTCGGCGGGTGGACGATCAGCGCGGAGGCGGTGAAGTGCAGCGGCGTCCCGCGGTCCCAGGCGTCGGCGGCCCCGGCGAGGTGGCGGACGCGCTCGTGGTCGGCGGTCTCCGTCGGGCCCTGCGGCCGGTGGCCGGCCAGCAGTACGGCCAGGCCCGGGCTGTGCGCCGCGCCGCCTGTGGTCACCATGATCAGCACTCCTCGTTGCGCTCCGGACCACGTCAACCGGCTTGCGGGGGCGGGTGATCGGGGCCGGGGCTTCCGGTTCCGACGAACCCGCGAAGCCTAGCCTCGGGGCTCTCCGGCGGCCCACCGGTTTTCCTCCCGGGGCCGCCCGGCAGGCGGCTCCCCCGCCTCCGGACGGCGACGAGGGGCCGGTCGGGACGGCACCCGGGAGGCCGTAGCCTGTGGTGATCGTTTCGGGACAGGTGGAGGGATGTCGTCATGGTGGCTGCTCCGGCGCTCGCGGACTTGCGCGAGGTGTGCCAGCCGCAGGCCAAGCTGCAGAGCCGCAACGGTGAGCACTGGGCGGGACGGCTGTACATGCGCCGCATCTCGCTGCGCACGACCCGGCAGTTGGTACGCACCTCGGTGTCGCCGAACACCCTCACCTGGGTGATGGTGGTCTGCGGGGTCGGCGGCGGGGCGGCCCTGCTGATCCCCGGCCTGACCGGCGCCGTGCTGGCGGCGGTGCTGTTCCAGCTGTTCCTGCTCTTCGACTGCGTCGACGGCGAAGTGGCGCGCTGGAAGCGCCAGTTCAGCATGGCCGGGGTCTACGTGGACCGGCTCGGCGCCTATCTGGCGGACGCGGCGCTGATGATCGGCGCGGGCGTGCGGGCAGCCCGGGGCGGGTCGGAGCTGTGGGTGTCGGTGGGCCTGGCGGCCGCGCTGGGCGTGGTGCTGCTCAAGGCCTCGACGGACCTGGTGGACGTGGCCCGGGCCCGCAGCGGACAGGCCCCGGCGGACGAGGAGTCCACCCAGCCGCGCTCGCAGGGCATCGCGACCGCGCGCCGGCTCGCCTCGGTGTTCAAGATCCACCGGGTGACGAACGGCATCGAGGCCTCCCTGGTGCTGCTGGCGGCGGCCGTGGTGGACGCGGCGCTCGGCAACCTGGACGCGACGCGGGCGGCGGTCGCGGGGATCGCGGTGATCACCTGGGGCATGGTGGTGGCGCACCTGGCGTCGATCCTGTCCTCCTCGCGCCTGCGCTGACGGGCGGCGCCGCCGCGCGGGCGGGCGGCCGCCTACGCGCGGGCTTCGGCCCGCGCGTCGGCTTCGGCCCGCGCATCGGCTTCCGCCTGCGCGTCGGCTTCGGCCCGCGCGTGGGCGGCGAGGATGGTGTCGAGGAGGCCAGGGAAGCGCTGCTCCAGGTCGACGGCGCGCAGGGCGGAGAACTTGCGGTTGGCCTCCTCGCGCTGGCGGATCAGGCCGGACTCGCGCAGCACCTTGAAGTGGTGACTGAGGGTGGAGGGGGCGACGTCCACCGGGAAGGTGCCGCAGGCCCGCTCGGGTTCGGCGCGCAGGATGCGCACGATGGTCATCCGGGTGGGGTCGGAGAGCGCGTGCAGGACGTCGAGCAGGTCGATCTCCCCGGTCGCGGGGTGGGCGAGCGCCGGTCGGCGCCGGGTGCTGCGGGGCATGATCCGACCTCCCTGATCTGCGGTTGATCCGCGCTCGATCAACGTTTGATCCGCGCTTGATCTGCGATGTTCGACAATGATCGAAACTGCGTGGTACCACTGCCCCACGTCAATTTCGTCGTTCGTCGAACATCGTAGCCGAGGGGGACCGACATGCGCGCACTGGTGATGACCGCACCCGGTGGGGCCGAGCACACGGAGATCCGGGAGATCGAGGCCCCGAGCCCCGGCCCCGGCCAGGTGGCGGTCGACGTCGCCTACGCCGGGCTGAACTTCGTCGACGTGATGGGCCGCCGGGGTGACGCCGGCTACGTCACCGCCTGGCCGTACCGGCCGGGCAAGGAGGTGGCCGGCACCGTCCGGGCGGTCGGCGAGGGCGTCACCGGACTGGCGGTGGGCGACCGCGTGGCGGCCGCGCCCGTCGGCGGCGGCCTGGCCGAGGTGGTGCTCGCCGAGGCCGCGCTCACCGTGCCCGTCCCGGACGGGCTGGCGCTGCGCGAGGCCGCCGCCGCCCCGCTGGGCCTGGCCACCGCCGTGCTGCTGCTCACCGATGCCGGCCGGCTCACCGCCGGGGACACCGTCCTGGTGCACTCGGCCGGCGGCGGGATCGGCCACGCCGTCGCCCAACTGGTCCCGCTGATCGGGGGCGGCGGCCGGCTGATCGGCACGGTGGGCCGCCCGGAGAAGGCGGCGGCCGCCGTCGCCTCCGGCTACCACCACGCCTTCGCCCGCGACGAGGCGCTGCCCGAGGCCGTCCGGGCCGCGACCGGGGACCGGGGCGTCGACCTCGTGCTGGACCCGCTGGGCACCGAGGCCCTGGAGCTCGACCTCGAACTCACCGCACCCGGCGGCCGGATCGTCCTCTTCGGCAACGCGGGCGGCGGCGCCGTCGCCGACCTGCCGCCGCTCGGCCGCCTGATGGCCGGGAACCTCACCGTCACCGGCTTCAGCCACCGCGCCCTGGCCGCCACCGCCCCCGAACGGCTGGCCCGCGCCATCCGCACGGTCCTCGACCTGCTCGCCTCCGGTGACCTCACGCTGCCGGTCACCGAAGTCCCCGGCCTGGCCGCCGTCCCCGCCGCGCACGACGCCATGGCGGAGGGGCGGGCCACCGGCAAGTACGTGGTGCGCGTGACCGGTTGAGCCCCGCTCGGGGCGGCGCCCCTTGCGCAGGAAGTCGGGTGGGCCGACTTCCTGCGCAGAGCACAGGACGCAGAACGCAGAGCACGGAGCACGGAGCGTTGGAGGCCGGGCGGGTCAGGGGTTGTAGAGGCCGCCGGCCTCGCCTGGGTCGCCGGGGCCGTTGTAGCCCTGAGGACGGCCCTGGTTCCGCGTCCCGGGCCTGTTGGTCTCGACGAAGCGGCAGGCCGCGAAGTGCACGTCCCCCATGCCGGGCCGCAGGATGTCGCTCAGCAGCACGTCACCGTCGAAGACGATCGAGCGGCCCGCGAGTTGGGGGTCGGTCAGCGTGGCGACGTTGATGACGGCGGCGGCCGGCGTCCCCGGGTCGAGTTCGACGTCGTACCCGCCGCCCACCGGGCTGGCGATCGCCGGGTTTCCCCGGATGGTGAGGCCGCTGGGGTAGGAGATGGTGTAGTTCTGCAGGCTCCGCCCGCCCACCACGGTGCGCGCGGCGCCACGCTCCTGCCCCTGTTCCACGCTGCCACCCCGGTTGGCGCCGTTCTCCACCTGCCCGCCCAGGTCGTCGGGGAGGACCATCCCGTGCTGCGTGTAGAAGTGCACCCTCGTCCCCGCAGGCACCCGGAAGGTGCCGTTCGCGGCCTCCCAGGCGCCGTGACCGCTGAGCACGAGACCGTCCGTACGCGCGGGCGCGGTGTTGTCGGCCTCCCAGTCGTCGTCCGGGTTCTGGTGATTGATCATGGGCCGGTTCTGGTCGGACGCGCGCTGGATCCCGGTCGCGCGGAGCATCTGCACGACGGCCGCGTTGCCGTGGCTGCTCTGGAGGCCGAGCAGCGACTGGGCGGCGGCCTGCGCCCGGTTCGAGTTCCTGGTCGCCGAATCCGAAGTACGGGCCGGCGTGCGGGCCTTGCCGGCGGCGGCAGCCTTGGTCCTGTCGTGGGCGTGCATCGTCCCCCTCTCGACTCGAAAGCTCACTCTCCTGGATATCGGTGACGCCGGCCCGGGCGCCAGGTCCGTACGGGCAGTGCCCGCTGCCTGAAGGCGCACCGCGCGGTGCCCCGGGCGGCGCGGTGCCCCGGGCGGAGGTCAGGCCGCGGGTATGCCCGCCGCGTAGAGGCCGGCCCGGCTGCCGCGGTAGGCGACGCCGCCGAAGGCCGTCAGCGAGAGGCCGGTGTACTCGGTGCCGAACTTGGCCGGATCGTCCTGCCATTGGAGCCGGCCGGTGGCGAGGTCGAGGGTGTGCAGCCGACCGTCGTTCAGCGCCACGTAGACCCAGCCGTCGGCGACGGCCATGGTGTTCATGCCCCGGCCCAGGCCGTCCGGCACCGAGGAGGTCCACCGACTGCGGCCCGTACTCGCCTCCACGGCGATGACCCGGTCGTTGTCGAGGAGGCAGAGCGTCCCGTCGGCGACCGGGGCGGGATGGACACCGGGGTGGCCGAGATCGTCGCGCTGCCAGAGCACCCGGCCGGTCGCCGCGTCCAGGGCGGAGACGGTCGAGGCGGCCCCGGTCGAGGCGGAGGTGGCCGAGGCGGTCGGGGCGGAGGCGGCGGAAGTGGACAGGTAGAGGACGCCCTCGTGGACCACGGGCCGGTCGACGAGCTTGCCGACGGCGGGCTGTTCCCAGCGCCGCTCACAGGTCTTCGCGTCGAGGGCGGAGATCCCACCCGCGGGGGCGGCGAGGTACACGGTGCCGCCCGCGACCGCCGGCCCGCAGGCGGCCTCCAGCGGGCCGGCCCAGCGGGCCTCGCCGGTGGCCGCGTCGTAGGAGTGGACGCGGCCGTCGCAGATCACGAACACGTCCCCGCCGACGGTGGGGCCGTCCGTCCATCCGGACAGGTAGCCCTCCGGCGCGGGCACGGCCCACCGAACGGCTCCGGACGCGGCGTCCAGGGCGTGGACGTGGGAGTCGGTGGTCACGCAGACCAGTCCGTCACCTGCGGCTATCGGCCAGCCGAAGTTGCTGTCGGCGGGGTTGCGCGAGGCGACCTCGACGCTCCAGCGCGGGGTACCGGTCCGCGGGTCGAGGGCCCGGACCGTGCCGTCGAAGTCCGCGACGTAGACATCCGACTGCGGAGTGGCCGACAGGGCGACCCGGCTGCCGGTACCGGTCCGGCTCCAGACACGGTGGCCGGTGTCGGCGTCCCGCCGCGCCCACCAGCCGATGCCCCCGACGGTGACGGCGGCCGCCGCCACGCCGGCGACGCCCAGCAGCATGCGCCGGCGGCTGACATGGGGGCGGACGGGATCGGTCTGCGATTCGTTCGAGGTCACACCGAAGGTGACCGTCTGCGCCCGCCGCCGGTTCCACCGCGCGGGCGAGCTTCACAGAAGACGCCGAAACAGAAGGCGCCGAAGCGGGTGGCCAGGATGCAGCCGGGATTCTGAAGGTCGCGCGCAGGAAGTCGGACCGGCCGACTTCCTGCGCGGGAGCTTAGCTCAGGCGCCTGGGGGTTCGCGGCCGGGTCAGACGATCAGGTTGCCGGGCTCGTCGAGCCACACGTGCTGTTCGCCGGTCGGCGTCATCGTCACGCCGAAGCGGGTGAGGTCCGGTTCGCCGTCGGCGAGCCATCGTCGGCGGGCGCGGACGATCTCGTCCCACAGGCGGCGGGGCCCGGCCTGCTGGACCGCGTCGGCGGCGCCCCAGTCGTGGTGGCGGACGGACGCCCAGGAGCCGGCGCCGTCGGAGAGCCGCATGCGATAGGTGCCGCCGGGGTCCGTGTCGTCCCAGGTGTGGTGATACCGAACGCCAGGCACCCGGAGGCCGATGGCGAACGCCACGTCCACGTTCTCCAGCGCCAGCTCCGGGTCGATCGACGACGAGCCCCGGTGGATCGGCCGGTCGGTCGGTTCGGTCACCGGGTGGGGGCGCTGGCTGCGGACCCACATGAAGCTGACGTTGTCCACGAACCTGCCGTGGGAGGGCTCCCCCGGACCGCCGACCACCAGGCGCAGGAGTCCGGCGTTGGCGTAGGGCGTGCCCCAGGGGGTGACGATCACGCCGCCGGGGCGGGTCTGTTCGAGCCAGGCGCGCGGCAGTCGGCGGACCGCCGCCGTGGAATGGACGCGATCGTAAGGCACCCGGAGGGGCTGCCCTTCGAGGCCGTCGCCGGTCGAGCAACTGGGGTGGAATCCTGCTGCGGTGAGTCGTCGGGCCGCAGCGGCGGCGACCGCTCGATCGACCTCGACGGTGGTCACGTGGGCGTCGCCGAGCCTGGCGGAGAGGAGCGCGCTCGTCCATCCGGTGCCGGTGCCGATGTCGAGCACGGTGTTCCCGTCGACCACGTCCAGGTGCCGGAGCATCCGCGCGACGAGGGACGGCATGGAGGCCGAGGAGGTGGCGATGCCCAGCCCGATATCGAGGCCGTCATCGATCTGGGTGACCACCACCTCGTCGGCGTTCACCAGGGCCCACCAGGCGTCCGGGTGGTCGGCCCGGGTGATCAGGCCGTAGCCGGTCGGGCTGTCGCCGTCCGGGGCCCAGACGGAGTCCGGAACGAAGGAAGAGCGCGGGGCACGCTCGAACGCGCCCCGCCACCCCTCGCCCAGCGCCCCCGCCGATTCCATCCGGGTCAGCAACTGTGCGTAGTCGTCCATCAGTTGGCGCTCACTTCTTCGGCGGCTTCACGGGCTTGGTCCACTGGCCGTCGGACTCCTTCGGGGACTGCTTCTTGTCCCCGTCCTCGCCACCCTTGCCGTCTCCGTGCTCGCCCATTCCGGCTCCTCTCGATCGGTGCCGGTCACTCGGGTGCCGGCAAGGTCCTGTCCGGCACGGTAGAGGCTCAACCCTGCCGGCATGCGACGCATTTCTCCGCATTTCTCCTGTGCGCGGCGAGGCTTCCGCAGGTTTCTCAGGTGGCTGCCAGTGCCAGCGCCGAGCGCGCACGGGCGATCAGCCGGTGTGCCGCGGGGCCGTGCACCGCAGCATCGTGCAGCTTGCCCCAGACCTTCCGGTACAGCGCGATGTCGACGGGTTCATCGAGCCACAGCTCGGCGTTCCACGTCTCGACGATCGTGAGCCTGTCGTCGTAGATCCAGAAACCGTGCTTGGGAATGACCGCCACCGGAGCCCCGAGCGGAACGATCCCCACCTCAACCGTGTCGAGCCCCAGCAGGCCGCCCAGACGGTCGAGTTGAGCGGCCAGGACGTCGGGCGGACAGATCTGCACGTACAGTGCGGCCTCGGACATGATGCAGCGGAAGCGCTTCCCTCGCTGGTAGAGGGACTCCTGGCGCTTCAGCCGGGCACATACTCCTTCCTCGATGTCACGCGGCCCGTCATCCAGATCGGTTGCGCGAGTCAGGACGTGGCGGGCGTATTCCGCGATCTGGAAAATGTCCGGGATGATGGCGGGTTCGTAGCCGGTGGTCACCGCCGTCTCCCGGCCGTGCCTGACTCCGGCCTCCTCGCGCACCCGGTGCCCGCCAGCCAGCACCCGCTTCCATCCCCGATAGCGGGACTCCAGGCCTTGCAGCCTGCCTTTCAACTCGGCAGCGGCGTCCGGACGCCCCAACGCTTCGGCCCACGACTGGAGATCCGCGGGAGTGGCCGTCTGCTTGCCGTTCTCCAGCTTCGAAATCTTCGACGCCGGCCAGCCCAGTCGTCCGGCGAGGTCGCGGCCGTTCACGCCCGCCTCGGTGCGCAACTCCCTTAGCCGCACACCGAGAGACAGCCGGGCCTGCTGAAAATCGGTACTCACCACCCGGAGGCTACCTGTCGACCGAACTCGCACGTCGGAGCCGCGAAGTGCCTTGCGGCATCGCAGGCTTGGCGCTCGGCGAGCACTGCGGGGGTGACCGTGCGGTCGTGGAGGTGACGGGCGCGGGTTTCGCAGAGGGCGCCGAATAGGGAGGCCAGGAGGTTGAAGGTCAGGAGGCCTAGCATCGGCGGCGGTCCCGCTCACGCTTGTACTCGCGGAGGAGGGCGAGGAGGTTGATGAGGGTGCTCGCCGGGATGTTGCCGAGGGAGACGAGGGCGCGGCCGTCGAGGTTGGTCTCGCCGGCCTGGGCGGAGGGCCAGAGGAGCCCGAACTCGCGACCCTCGGTCCGGAGTTCGACGATGAGTCCGGT
Organism: Kitasatospora sp. NPDC057940; assembly: GCF_042887425.1. Lineage (NCBI taxonomy): Bacteria > Bacillati > Actinomycetota > Actinomycetes > Kitasatosporales > Streptomycetaceae > Kitasatospora > Kitasatospora sp. NPDC057940. Next base: position 138,866 of record NZ_JBHVPH010000009.1, on the reverse strand, counting down.
GATCTGGCGGGACGTGAGGTGGCGCAGCGCCGGATCGGCCGGGTGGATGGGGTGGTGGGCGATCACGCGACACCGTCCAACTCGAACCAAACGATTTTGCCCAGCTTCAGGGGGTCGACGCCCCAGCGGTGGGTGAGGCCGGCGACCAGCTGGAGGCCCCGGCCGGACTCGGCGAGCGGGCACGGCGTTCGCTGCTCGGGGAGGGCGGAGGAGCGGTCCGCGACGGTGACGCGGAGGGTGTTGGAGAGGGGGTCGGAGAGGAAGTGGATGAGGACGACGGGGGAGGTCGTCTCGCCGTGACGCCAGGCATTGACGATCAGTTCGACGAGGGCGAGCTCGGCGTCCGCGATGGAGGAGGACGACCAGCCGACGCGGGTCATGCCGTCGCGGAGGGTGTCGCGAGCGAGGGTGAGGGAGGGGGAGTTGAGGTTACGCACAGGGATCTCCCGGAGAGGTGAAGGGGAAATGCCGAGCGGGCCACTGACGCCCAGCTCGGTGATCGGTGCGTCACCGACTGTAGAGCCGGTGGTACATGTATCGGTACTTCTACCCCGTTCTTCACTCGATCGATGGATTGCTGGACCCTTCGCGGGATCGCGATGGATGCTTGGGTCATGCCACCACGAACCACCCCGTCAGCCAGGCAGGAACGAGTAGGCACCGAGCTGCGGAAGATGCGCGACTGCGCGGGCCGCACAACTGCCGAAGCCGCCGCGCTGTTCGGATTCGCCCGACCGAAGATCACGCAGATCGAGAAGGGGCAGTACCCGATCAGCGCCGAACGGGTACGCATGCTCGCCTGCGACTACGAGGAGGGCGATCACGCCTTCGTGGAAGCGCTCGCGGCCATGGCCGAGGAACGCCACAAGGGTTGGTGGGAGGACTACCGAGGGGCCGTGCCGCCTGGCTTCCTCAACATCGCCGAGATGGAGTACTTCGCCAGGGGAATGCTCACCTATCAGATCTCGCACGTTCCCGGCGCTATGCAGACAGAGGAGTACGGGAGAGCCATCTTCAAGGATGTCCACCCGCCGCTCTCACCCCGTCACGTCGAAGCCCGCGTTGAGCATCGAATTCAGCGTTCGGCGTTCCTGATGAGAGAGGGAGCCGCGCCATACTCCGCGTTGGTCCACGAGGCCGCTCTGCGCATGCTGTTCGGCGGCCGTGACGCCGCAAAGCGACAGATGGACCAGCTACTTGAGTACTCGGACCTTCCCCACGTGACGCTTCGGGTGATCACCTTCAGCACCAATGGGTTCATGGGTGCAGGTCAAGGCATCATCCACGCGAGCGGGCCAGTGCCCCGCCTGGACACAGTTCAGCTCGACACCGCCAACGGCCCGGTGTTCCTTCACGAGCAGAAGTTGATGGAGAACTATCGCCACATCATCGACAGGATGACCGAGCGATCACTCACCGAAAGCCAGTCTCGTGACGCCATCAGGCTTATCAAGAAGGAGATCTAGAGCCATGGAAATACTCGACTGGCGGCGTCCTGAGGCTTGCGGCGAGGGCGCGAGCTGCCCGGAGGTAGCCGTCACCTCCGATGCCGTCTATGTCCGCAGCAACCTCCGGCCCGAGGCCATCGCCCAACTCACCACCGACGAATGGCACGACCTCGTCTCCGCCATCCGCGCCGGCGAGTTCGACGTCTAACCCACCGCATCGGGCGGGCCGTTCGTCGAACGGCCCGCCCTGGCCGTCCCCTTGAGCCCCTTCCGCCCCTGCTAACCCAGTAGTCCGATAACCCCATATTCACAAGACGGCCTGATCCCACCGCTCCCCAACCACCCCCGTACGACCATCGGTTTGCCGCCGAGGAGGGCCGGGGTAGTGCCGAGGAGTTCGCACTCCCACGGACCTCAAGTCCGGTGCGGGCACTGATGTTTAGACATTGCGAAGGGATCGATATCCATGAACAGGACCCTCCGGAACGCCCTCGTGGCAGTCGCCGCCGTCGGCGCCCTCGGCGTCGCCGCTGCCGCTCCCGCCATGGCCGCAGACACCACGCCGGCCCAGCCGACGGCCCGGGTGCAGGCGCAGCTCAGCAACCCGAAGACGGTCAAGGCCGACGACTTCAACAAGGCCCGCGACATCCTGATCAAGGCGGGCAGCAAGACCGCCGAGAAGACCCACCCGTCCCACGGCGTCAAGGACGTCCCCGTCTCCTACGGCACGAGCCTGCTCGCCGAGGCCCGCGACGAGTTCCGCGCGACGGACAAGAACCTGCCCGAGAAGGACAAGCAGTCCGGCATGTCCCACGCCCACTACAAGGCCGTCCACGACGCGGCCAAGAAGATGGGCATCGACACCTGGTAACCCCGCCCGGGCCCTCGCGCGGCCTCCCCGCCGCGCGAGGGCCTGCCGCCTCCCCCAGCTCTACCGGTCTCCCGGCCTCCCGGCCTACCGGGGCGCCGGGCCCTGCCTGCTCGGCCGGCCGTCCGGGTCGACGGTGAACACCGCGGTCTCGGTCCCCTTCACCCCGGTCACCGCGATCCGGTCCGGCCCTGACCAGTCGACCCTGCCGAACTCGCCGCCACGGATGTCCCATTCACCCAGTTCCCAGTGGCGGGCGGACCAGCCGCTGCCGGTCAACAGCTCGACCCGGTAGATCGGGTCGATCGAGAAGGCGACATCGGTCACGGTCAGCACCCGGTCCGGGTGCTCCGGGTGGCTCTTCCGGCTGACGGGCTGCCCGTCGCGGTCGAGCAGCAGCGACAGGAGCACGGCCACCCCGGCGAGGAAGACGAGCGACACCAGGGCGGCCGCGCAGCCGACCTGCGACCACCAGGTGCGGAACTCGAACTGGATCACCAGCGAGACCACGGCCAGCACGACGGTGGCGCCGAGCAGCGGCAGCGGATGGTTGAGCCAGCGCTCGACCTCCACCAGCCCTCCTGAGAAGGAGGCCTGATAGCCCGGCAGATAGACCAGGAACGCCGCCAGCGCCACACCTCTGAGCCACCACACGATCCGCTTGCGACGTGCCGCCGTCATGCGCCCCTCCCCAGGGTGAGCCTTTGCCCGGACTTTACTACCGGATGTCCGGCGGTTGGGGCTCCGGTCGGCTCCGGCCCAGGCCCGGACGTACACCGGCACCGGCCACGACTCAGGACCGGCCAAGACTCAGGACCGGCCACGACTCGGCACCGGCCACAACGCCGGGAGGCCCGGGCGGACATCGCTGTCCTCCCGGGCCTCCCGCTGCCGGCCGTACCCCCGTCACCGCCGGTAGAAGATGCTCCTCGACCAGAAGAAGCCGATCAGCGTCAGCCCGGTGCACCACGCCAGCGCGCTCCAGGCGCTGTTGCCGATCGGGGCGCCCATCAGCAGCCCCCGCAGGGTCTCGATGATCGGCGTGAACGGCTGGTACTCGGCGAACCACCGCAGGGCGGTCGGCATCGAGTCGGGCGGGACGATCGCGCTGCCGATGAAGGGCAGGAACTGTATCGGCATCGGCAGGTTGCTGGCGCTCTCCACCGTCTTGGCGACCAGCCCGATGCCCGCCGATACCCAGGTCAGCGCGACAGTGACGAACAGCAGCAGTCCGACGGCCGCCAGCCATTCCACCAGCCCGGCGTTGGGCCGGAAGCCCATCGCGAGGGCCGCGCCGGCCACCAGGACCAGGCCGAGCATGGTCTGTATCACGCTACCGACCACGTGCCCGGCCAGGAAGGCCGAGCGCGAGATCGCCATCGTGCGGAAGCGGTTGACGATGCCTTCCGTCATGTCGACGCAGACCCCGATCGCCGTGACCAGCGACCCCGAGGCCGCCGCCATCAGCAGGATGCCGGGCGTCACGTAGTCGATGTAGCTGCCGCCGCCGATGCCCGCGCCGAGCGCGCCGCCGAAGGCGTAGTTGAACAGCAGCAGCATCATGACCGGCATGATCACGACCGCGAAGGTCAGCGACGGGTACCTCAGCGCGTGCTTGAGGTTGCGTCGCAGCATGGTCAGCGAGTCACTGACCGCGTAGCTCACCGAAGCGCTCATCGGGCACCCTCCCCGGTCAGAGTGAGGAACACGTCGTCCAGATCGGCCGTCTCCACGACCAGCGCCTCGGCCCGGACCGAGGCGTTGTCGAGCGTGTCCAGCACCGCCTTCACGGTCACCACGGAGTTGTCCCCCGGGATGTCCAGCCGCAGCGCCTCGGTGTCGACCACCGCGTAGTCGAACAGCCCGGCAGCAGCCCCCAGTTGGGCGGCGTCCGCGAACTGGAGCCGAATCCGCCCGCCGGGGACGATCCGCTTCAGCTCATCCGCCGTGCCCTCGGCGACGATCCGCCCGCCGTCCAGGACGGCGATCCGGTCGGCGAGTTCGTCGGCCTCCTCCAGGTACTGGGTGGTGAGGAAGATCGTCACCCCGTGGTCGGCGACCAGCCCCCGGATGATCTCCCACATCGTCCGCCGGCTGCGCGGGTCCAGCCCGGTGGTCGGCTCGTCGAGGAAGATCACCCGCGGATCGCCGACCAGCGTCATCGCCAGGTCGAGCTTGCGCCGCATGCCGCCGGAGAAGGTGACGACCGGCTTGCGCGCCGCCTCCGCGAGGTCGAACCGCCGCAGCAGGTCCTCGGCCCGCCTCCGCCCCTCCCGACGGGGGAGGTGGTTGAGGTCCGCCATCAGCAGCAGGTTCTCCTCGGCGGTGAGCAGGTTGTCCACCGCCGAGAACTGGCCGGTGACACCGATCGCCGCCCGCACCCCGGAGGCCTGCTCGACCACGTCGTGCCCGGCCACCCGGGCCACCCCGCCGTCGGCCGGGATCAGGGTGGAGAGGATCTGCACGGTGGTGGTCTTGCCGGCCCCGTTCGGCCCTAACAGGGCGAACACGCTGCCCTCCGGGATCTCCAGGTCGATGCCGTTCAGCACGGCCTTGTCGCCGTAGGACTTGGTCAGTCCGACTGCCGAGATCGCCGCCATCACGCCCTCCGGATCACAACGTCGCCGAGCTGGGTACGGCCGCGGACCTCGACGGTCTCCCGGGCGTCGCCCGGACCCTGCGCCGTGCCGAGGGCGTTGCGCACGGTGCCGACCTTGCTGTGTATGTCGAGCCAGGCCGCCGTGCCCTCCGCGATACCGACCTCCAAGTCCCCCAGGGAGGTCTGCATGGTGACCTGGCCGCGCTCCACCCGACCGATCCGGATCGGGCCGTGCGCCGTCTTGGCGTCCACCCCGGCGTGGGCGGTGCCGACCTCGATCCGGCCGAAGGAGGAGCTGGCCTTGAGCGCCCCGTGGACCTCGCGGACCTCCGTGTCGCCGTTGCTGTTCTTGACCGTCAGCGCGCCCCCGACCGTGCCGACCGCGAGCCGGCCGAGCCCGGAGATCTCCGCGTCCCCGTCGACCGAGTCGACCCGGACCTCCCCGTGGTCGGTCTTGAGCCGCGCGCTCGCGGCCTGCTCGACCTGGATCCGGCCGAGCGAGGTCTTCAGCCGGCAGTCGCCGAGCGGGCCCTCGGCGACGAAGGTGGCCATCGGGGCGTCGGCGTTGACCTCGGAGCCCGCCGGCAGCTCGATCAGGATGTCGATCGAGCCGATCCGGCCGAACGGCGAGCGCTTCTTCGGGCCCTTGAGGGTGAACCGGCCGCCGGCGTAGTCGACCTGGGTCTGCTGGGCGGCCTTGACGTCCGCCTCCTCGGCGGGGTTGGCGGGCTTGACCTCGACCACGGTGTCGGTGCGCTTGCTCGCGCTGATCCGCACCGAGCCGATCTCGAATTCGAGGGTGACCGAGATCGGTCCGTCGGTCTCGTACGTAGGCATGGCTGTCCCGTCCTCTTGACTCTGATGGGTGTTCCCGCTGGTCGGAGCGGGGGTGACGTCGTTGCGGATGGAGCGCGGATGGAGCGGATGGAGCGGGTCCGGCAGGCGGAGCGGATGAAGCAGGTAGAGCGGGCGGAAGCGTCAGTGGACCCAGCCGGTGAAGCCCTGGCCGCCGCGGCGCGGGCGGACCGCGGGCTGGGGGGCCGGTCTGACAGCCGGGCGGGCGGCCGGCTCGCCGGCCTCCAGCGCGCCGGCGACGGCCCGGACCAGCCAGGCGTTGAGCGAGAGGCCCTCCTGCCCGGCGGCCTCCTCGGCCCGGGCCTTGAGGTGGGCGGGCAGGCGCAGGTTGATCCGGGCCGTGCCCGTCTCGTCCGACTCCGGCACCACGGGCGGCGCCACTGGCACCACCGGTGCCACCGTCGGCGCCATCGGTGGCACCACGGGCGGCACATCACCGTGGAAGGTGTCGGCGCCGGGCGGTACGGTGACCACGAACTCGGGATCGAGCCCGCGCAGCCGCACGTCCACCGAGCCGGGGGCGAGCTCGCGGGTCACTTCTCCCATCGCGGCCGAGAGCGCGTTGAGCAGGGTGAGCCGCACGGCCGAATCCAGCGGCAGCGTCAGCCGCTCGGCCAGCGCGCGGGCTTCGTCCCCGCCCGTGCCCGCGGCCACCGCGAGCTCGTTCCGAAGGTTTTCGACGTACGGCGTGAGGTCCATGGCTTCAGCATGGCACAGCAGTGGTGCCATGTCGAGCCATTAGTGGCGCCATTTTGGCACCACCTCCGGGCGGGAACAGCGAACCGCCCCGCCGACAGCTGCCGGCGGGGCGGTTCAGGGGCACTTCACGGGGCACTTCGCGGGGCGTCCACCAGGGCGGACGCCGGGAATCAGGCCTTCCAGCCCGCCAGGTACGTGTCGATCTCGCCGACCAGCCGCGCCTTGCCCGCCACGTCCAGGAAGGACGCCTCGACCGCGTTGCGCGCCAGCGCCGCCACCCCGGACTCGTCCAGGCCCAGCAGCCGCGCCGCGACGGCGTACTCGGTGTTGAGGTCGGTGCCGAACATCGGCGGGTCGTCGCTGTTGATCGTGACCAGCAGCCCGGCGTCCACCATCCGCTTGATCGGGTGCTCCTCGATCCGCTCCACCGCCCGGGTGGCGATGTTGGAGGTCGGGCAGACCTCCAGCGGGATCCGGTGCTCACCCAGGTAATCCAGCAGCGCCGGGTCCTTCACCGACTGCGTGCCGTGCCCGATGCGCTCGGCGCCGAGCACCCGGATCGCGTCCCAGACCGTCTCAGGGCCGGTGGTCTCGCCCGCGTGCGGGACGCTGCGCAGGCCGGCCGCCCGGGCCCGGTCGAAGTAGGGCTTGAACTGTGGGCGCGGCACGCCGATCTCCGGGCCGCCGAGGCCGAAGCTGACCAGGCCCTCGGGGGCCAGGTCGACGGCGAGCCGGGCGGTCTCCTCGGCGGCCTCCAGGCCGGCCTCGCCGGGGATGTCGAAGCACCAGCGCAGGACGACCCCGAGCTCCTTCTCGGCGCGCAGCCGGGCGTCCTCGATCGCCTCCATGAAGGCGACGTCCGGGATGCCCCGCTTGACCGAGGAGTACGGGGTGATGGTCAGTTCGGCGTACCGGATGTTCTGGCGCGCCATGTCCTCGGCCACGCCGTAGGTGAGCGCGCGGACGTCCTCGGCGTCGCGGATCAGGTCCACGACGCTCAGGTAGACGTCGATGAAGTGCGCGAAGTCGGTGAAGGTGAAGTACTCGGCGAGCGCCGCCGGGTCGACCGGCACCTTCGACTTGCCGCGGTGGCGGGCCGCCAGCTCGGCGACGACGCGCGGCGAGGCCGAGCCCACGTGGTGGACGTGCAGCTCCGCCTTGGGCATCCCGGCGATGAACGCCTCGATGCCCCCCTGGCCACTGGGGTTTCCGATCCGACTTCCGTCCGGCTGGACCACGGTGGTTCCCTACTTCCTCTACGCGCGTACCGACAGGTGCTGGCAAGGATAGGCCGCCCCGCGGTCAGCCTCCGAGGGCGGTCGCCACGGTGTGGATGAGCAGCCCCGCCATGGCTCCGACCACGGTGCCGTTGATCCGGATGAACTGCAGGTCGCGGCCCACGTTGGCCTCGATCTTGCGGGAGGCGTCGTCGGCGTCCCAGCCCGCCACCGTCTCGGAGATCAGCGAGGTGATCTCGGCGCGGTAGGTGTCGACCAGGTACTGGGCGGCGTCCTGGAGCCAGCCGTCCACCTTGGCCTGGAGCTTGGCGTCGGTGGCCAGGCGTGCGCCGAAGCTGCCCACGCCCTCGCGGATGCGCCGGCGCAGTTCGCTGTCCTCGTCTCCGGCCGCGTTCACCACCAGGGTGCGGACGGCCGCCCAGGTGGAGGCGATCAGGTCCTGCACCTCGGGCCGGGCCAGCAGTTCCACCTTGGCCCGCTCCACCCGGGCGATGGTCTCCGGGTCGGTCTGCAGTTCGGTCGCGAAGTCGGCGAGGAAGTTGTCGATGGCGCCGCGGGCCGGGTGGTCCGGGTCGTCCCGGATGTCGGTGACGAACCGCATCAGCTCCTTGTAGACCCGCTCGCCGACCTGTTGGTCGAGGAACTTGGGCGTCCAGCCCGGGGTCTTCTGGGTGACCCGCTGGACCACCTCCTCGTGGTTGGCGGTCAGCCAGCCGTGCGCCCGGACGGCCACCAGGTCGACCACGCCGTGGTGCCCGCCGTCCGCGACCACCTTGCCCAACATCCGGCCCATCGGCTCGGCCACCGAGGTGGCCGCCGCCCGCCTGGTCACCGCCTCGGCGACGACCGCCTGCACGTCGTCGTCCCGGAGCACCGCGAGCACCCCGCGCAGCGCCGCCGAGGCCTCCTTGGTGACCCGCTCGGCGCTGCCCGGCGCGGCCAGCCACTCCCCCAGCCGCCGGGCGATGCCCAGCGACGCGAGGCGCCCGCGCACCACGTGCCCGGAGAGGAAGTTGTCGCCGACGAACTCGCCGAGCGAGCGCCCGAAGGCGTCCTTCTTGGTCGGGATGATCGCGGTGTGCGGGATCGGCAGGCCGAACGGGCGGCGGAACAGCGCCGTCACCGCGAACCAGTCGGCCAGCGCGCCGACCATGCCCGCCTCGGCGGCCGCCGCCACGTACCCGGCCCAGGAGCCGGCACCGGCCGCCTTGGCCCAGGTGGCGAGGGCGAAGACCAGGCTCGCGAAGGCCAGCAGGCCGGTCGCGATGGTCTTCATCCGGCGGACGCCATGTCTCTTCTGCTCGTCGGCGGCGGTGAACCGGACCCCGGGGCCCGTACCGCTGAAGGCTTCGTCACTCACCCCGCCAGTCTGCCCGCTGGCCAGCGCAGGCGAGGGCGCGCCCCGCGATCACGCGCCTGGTTGCGCGCCCGGGCACGCCTCGCGCGCAGCCGGGCGCACGCCCCGTACCCGCCCCCTCACGCCGCGTGCGGTGCGGCTGTGCCCTCCGACGCGGCGACCCGCACGCCCGTCGGAGCCCGCCCCCCCCAGACCCGGCCCAGCACGATCAGGCCCCGCCCAGCACACGATCACGCCCCGCCCAACAGGATCACGCCCCGCCCAGCACGATCCGCCGCACCCCCTCGACCGCCCACGCCGCCGGATCCGTGCACCGCCGCCCGTCCAGCAGCACCCGCACCCCCGGCAGGTCCTCCGGCTCCAGCTCCCGGTACTCCGGGTGGTCCGCCTGGAGCACCGCCGCCACCACCGGCTCCCCCTCGTACGGGGGCAGCCCGAGCGCCGCCAGTTCCGCGCCCCGGTACAGCGGATCGCTGACGTACGGCCGCGCCCCCGCCGCCCGCACCGCCTCGACCAGCGGGAACACCCCGGAGTACGCCGTCTCCTTGACCCCGCCCCGGTACGCCGCCCCGAGGACCAGCACGCCCTGCCCGGCGATCCCGCCCGCCAGCGCGCCGTCCAGCACCCCGACCGCGTACCCGGGCATCTCCAGGTTGGCCTCCCGGGCGGCCCGCACGACCGTCGCGTCCGGGTCGTTCCACAGGTACAGCCGCGGGTACACCGGGATGCAGTGCCCGCCGACCGCGATGCCGGGCCGGTGCAGGTGGCTGTACGGCTGCGAGTTGCACGCGTCGGCGATCTCCGCGAAGTCCACCCCGACCCGGTCGGCGTACCGGGCGAACTGGTTGGCCAGCGCGATGTTGACGTCCCGGTAGGTGGTCTCGGCGAGCTTGGCGAACTCCGCCGCCTCCACCGAGGCCAGCTCCCAGACGCCGTTGGGCCGGGGCAGGTCGGGGCGCGGGTCGAAGTCCAGCGCGGCCCGGTAGAACTCGGCGCCGCGCCGGGACGAGGCCGCGTCCACGCCGCCGACCAGCTTGGGGTAGCGCCGCAGGTCGGCGAAGACCCGCCCGGTCCGGACCCGCTCCGGGCTGAACACCAGCGCGAAGTCCGCCCCGGCGGCCAGCCCGGAGCCGGCCGCCAGCCGGGGCGCCCAGCGGCCCCGGGTGACGCCGACCGGCAGGGTGGTCTCGTAGCTGACCAGGGTGCCCCGGCGCAGCCCGGCGGCGACGGCGTCGGTGGCCGCGTCGAGCAGGCCGAAGTCCGGGGTGCCGTCGGCGGCGGTGACCAGCGGGACGACCAGCACCACGGCCTCGGCGGCGGCGACGGCGGCCGTGGTGTCGGTGGTGGCCCGCAGCCGCCCCTCGGCGACCACCTGCTTCAGCGCCTCGTCCAGACCCGCCTCCCGGGGGAACGGCGGCACGCCCTGGTTGACGCTGCGGACGACCCCGGGGGCGATGTCCGCCCCCGTCACCCGGTGCCCCTTCAGCGCGAACTGCACGGCCAGCGGCAGGCCCAGCTTGCCCAGCCCGACCACGCACACGTCCATCGCCCGGCTCATCCCCGCACCCCGCTCATCCTCGTGTCCCCTTTCCTCCGGGGCCCCCGACCTCCGGCACCCCCGGCCTCCGGCGTGCCCCCGCTCACCCCCGGCCCCCGTTCACCGTGTTGGCGAGCCGGCGCCACACCGGGTAGCGCCGCAACCCGCGCCGCAGCTGGGCCGGCACGGCGCCGCGCCACAGCTGCTGGGCCAGGTTGAGCGGCGGGACCTCCACCGCCGGCCGCACCGGCTCCTCGCCCAGCAGGAACAGCTCGTCCGGCAGGCCCAGTCGGGCATCCCGGAACGCCGGGTAGCCCGCGTAGTGCCGCCGCCCGTCGACGACCACCGGCGGGTCGCCGTGCGCGGCCTCGTACCGGATCAGGTCCCGCAGCGCCTCCGGCCGGACGGCCGCGGCGAGTTCGAGCCGCAGCCGCTCGGCGACGGGCAGCCGCTGGTAGACCGCGCGGGCGTCGAAGCGCTCGATCAGCCGGCCGACCTCGGCGCAGACCTGCTCCTGGACGGCGTCGTCGAGCAGCAGGAAGTCGTCCTGGAGCAGCCGCGGCACGTCCCAGGCGAAGCTGCGGGCCCGGATCGCGTCCAACTCCCCGCCGGGCGCGGCCAGATCGGCGGCGACCTGCTGCAGCGCCGCGATCCCGCGCAGCCGGTCCAGCACCCCGGCCCGCTGGGTGACGTTGCCCAAGTCCTCGCGCAGCACCAGGAAGTAGCAGTCGTAGTCGGCGAGGACGGACACCCGGCCCGCCCGCAGGCAGGCCTCCAGGGTGAACGGCTGGTCCGAGAAGACCTTCAACTCCTCGTCGCGGCGCAGCCCGTGGCGCCGGACGAGGTCCATCCGGAACAGCTTGGTGTCGGACAGCGCCCAGGCCAGCGCCGAGTCGGTGAAGCCGACGGACTCGGCGTTGGCGTGGAAGATCCCCTGCGGCACCAGCCGCCCGTTCACCCCGACCTGCTTGGGCACCAGCACGTCCGAACCCCAGGCGTCGGCCGCCGTGACCAGCCGCTCCAGCGCCTCGGCGCCGAGCCAGTCGTCCGCGCCGAGGAACAGCACGTAGCGGCCGCGGGCCAGCGCCAGGCCCCGGTTGGTGGGGGCCGCCGGGCCACCCGAGTTGGGCTGGTGCACCACCCGGAACAGCCCGGGGTGGCGGGCGGCGTAGTCGTCCAGGACGGCCTCGCCGCCGTCCGTGGAGCCGTCGTCGACGACCACCACCTCCAGCCGCCCGGGCGCCAGGGTCTGCCCGACCAGCGAGTCCAGGCAGGCGGTGAGGTAGGGCATGGTGTTGTAGACCGCGACCACCACGGTCACATCGGGTCCGGTCATCGAGAAGCGCTGCCCTCCGGTGTGCTGTTCGCCGAGCGATGCAACGTCAACTCGGCTTCCCGCCGGGGAGTCACGTGCCCTCCCCGGACGGGTGACAGCGCCCGAACGCGCGTTCAGTGTTCGGCAGGCTCAGCCGATCGCCACCTCCGTGTACATCCGCGCGATCACGTCCTCGATCGCCGGCTCGCGCACCGACAGGTCCACCAGCGGATAGCGCGCGGCCACCGCCGCCACGATCGGCGCGGCGCTCTGCTGCGCCGGGAAGGCCAGCCACTGCCGGGGCCCCTCGACCTTCACCACCCGGGCGCCGTCCACCTCGATCGCGGGCCGGGCCTCGGCCAGGTCGACCACCAGGGTGCGCTCGCTGCGCCCGGTGGCGTGCAGGCCGTCCAGCCCGCCGTCGTAGACGACCCGGCCGTGGTCGATCACCATCACCCGACCGCAGAGCTGCTCGATGTCGGTCAGGTCGTGCGTGGTGAGCAGCACGGTGGTGCCCCGGTCCCGGTTCACCTCGCGCAGGAACTCGCGCACCTTCCCCTTGCTGACCACGTCCAGGCCGATGGTCGGCTCGTCCAGGTAGAGCACCTGCGGGTCGTGCAGCAGCGCCGCCGCGAGGTCGCCGCGCATCCGCTGGCCGAGCGAGAGCTGGCGGACGGGGGTGTCCAGCAGTCCTTCCAGGTCGAGCAGTTCGACGCAGCGGGCGAGGTTCTCGCGATATCGGCGGTCGGGGATGCGGTAGATCCGGCGGGCGAGTTCGAAGGAGTCGCACAGCGGGAGGTCCCACCAGAGCGTGGTGCGCTGGCCGAAGACGACGCCGATCCGGCGGGCCAGCGCGACGCGTTCGCGGGCCGGGTCCACTCCGGCGACGCGCAGCCGCCCGCCGGAGGGCACGAGGATGCCGGTGAGCATCTTGATGGTGGTCGACTTGCCGGCGCCGTTGGGGCCGATGTAGCCGACGCACTCGCCGGCCTCGACGGTGAAGCTCAGCCCGTCCACCGCGCGCACCTCGCGCCTGACCCGGCTGAAGCGGCCGGTGCGGACCCGCACGGTGAAGGTGCGGCGGACGTCCTCGAGTTCGATCAGTGCCATGGAAGTTCCTTGCGTAGGAGGGGGTTCGACTGCCGGTGCCTCGGCGGCTTCAGCTGCCGGTGCCGCGGTAGGCGCGCAGCCCGGCCCGCCAGGCGAGCCCGGCGGCGGCGACGCAGATCGCGGCGGCGAGCGGGGAGGCGTACTGGAAGGCGGTGGGCAGGCCGAGCGGGTCGGGCCGGCCGAGGACGTGCAGGGCGGGCAGCCAGTTGACGAAGGCCAGCGGGACGCCGAAGACCACGCCGGCCACCAGTTCCTTGGCGAAGATGGTCGGCGGGTAGTGCAGCAGGGTCGCGCCGCCGTAGGTGAAGGAGTTCTGGATCTCCTTGGACTCGCCCCACCAGAACTGCACGGTCGCGCCGCCGACGTAGATCGCGCCGAAGATGACGCTGCCGCAGACCAGCAGGGCGGGCACCAGCAGCACGCGGTCCCAGGTCCAGTGGACGTCCAGGGTGGCCAGTGACCAGGCGAGCACCGCCAGGGCCTGGATGGGGCGGCCGAGCCGGCGCAGCGAGAAGCGTTCGGCGCACAGTTGGGCGAGCGCGGGCGCCGGCCGGATCAGCATGGTGTCCAGCGATCCGTTGACGATCCGCACGCCGAGGCCCTCGACCGAGCCGACCAGCATGTTGGCCACGCCGAGGGCGAAGGTCGCGGTGCCGTAGAGGAAGGCGATCTCCGGCAGGCGCCAGCCGCCCAGTTGGTCGGTGTGCCGGAACATCAGCACCAGGACGACGAAGTCCAGCGAGTGCGTGGCCAGGCTGGCCACCAGGTTCAGGGCGAAGGAGGCCCGGTAGGCCATCATCGAGCGCATCCACATCCGGGCGCACAGCCACCAGGAGCGGACCGCCCACGCGGTGCGGGGCACGATCGGCTCAGCCACCCTGCACCACCACCTTGCGGGTCGCCAGCCACTGGGCGCCCCGGCCCGCGGCGAGCAGGGCGACGGCCCAGGCGAGCTGGAAGCCGAGCGCGCCGAGCAGGCCGGCGCCGGTCGCGCGTTCCAGGAAGACGTCGGTCGGCACCTTCACCAGCGCCGCCCAGGGCAGCACCGCGGCGAGGTCGCCGAGCAGGCCGGGGAAGAGCGCGATCGGCAGCAGCATCCCGGAGAAGAACATCGAGACCACCAGCATCACCGAGCGCACCCCGTCCGAGTCGTGCAGCCAGAAGCCGGTGATCGAGACCAGGAAGCGCAGCCCGAAGCTGACCACCAGCGCGAGCAGCACCGCGAGCAGGAAGACCGCCCAGGTCAGCGGCCGCTCGGGCATCCGGGTGCGGAACACCATCGCTCCGACCAGCAGCGGCACGGTGCCGCGGACCAGCAGCTGGAAGGCGGCCCGGCCGAGGTCGGTGGCCAGCCACCAGCCCTGGAAGTCGACCGGGCGGTAGAGGTCGACGGCGATGTCCCCGCTGCGGAAGCGGTCCTGGAGGTCGTCCTGGAAGCCGCCTCCCCACACCGCGACGGTGACCAGCAGGGCCTGGCTGACCCAGATGTAGGTGACGGCCTGGCTCTGGTCGTAGCCGCCGAGGTTGGGGCGGGCCTGCCAGAGGGCGAGGAAGGAGGAGGCCAGGATGATGCCGAAGACGGTGTTGGTGAAGGCGCCGGCCACGGTGGCGGCCCGGTAGGTGGAGTAGCGGCGGAAGGCGCCGCGGGCGACGGCCGCGTAGAGCCCGAGGACGGGGAGCGGCCCGGTGGGATCAGGAGGGCGTGCGGTCCGCGTCTCCGGGGGCGCGAGATTCAGCATATTGTCTCCTTGTCGACAAATACGGGCAGATGAATGCCCGCCGACGTCCGCGCACACCCCAGCGGCTCCGACCGGCCGAACCCGGGGGTACCGGGCCGAACGCGCGGAGCTGGCGGAACTGGGTGCGCTATGCGAGTGCGCCACGTGCGGCGCTACCTGGTTTGCACCTTTCACCGTAGCGCCGAGGACCAGCCGCCGCACCCGGTTTCCCCGAGCACGCCAACCCCCCGACCACCCCCTGATCGGCCATCAAATAGCACATAATCGCGGCATGACCTTGAGCACCCGACGCCAGGCCAAACGAGCCGCCCGCCGCGCGGCCCGCCGAGCCCTCCCCCGCTGGCGCCGGCTCCTGCCCACCTGGCGCATCACGCTCGGCGCCCTCACCGCCGCGCTCCTGCTCACCGTCGGCGCCTTCGCCGTGCTCTACGTCATCGTCCCGGTGCCCGACCCCAACGCCCACGCCGTCGCCCAGAACAACATCTACCTCTACGCCGACGACACCACCGAGATCGCCCGCACCGGCGCCGTCAACCGCACCGACGTCACCATCGACCAGATCCCCCCGCAGACCCAGCACGCCGTCGTCTCCGCCGAGGACCGCACCTTCTACCGCAACCGCGGCATCGACCTCAAAGGCATGCTCCGGGCCGGCTGGAACACCCTCACCGGCAAGGGCACCCAAGGCGGCTCCACCATCACCCAGCAGTACGTCAAGAACTACTACCTGACGCAGGACAAGACCATCGAACGCAAGGGCCGCGAACTCTTCATCGCCCTCAAGGTCGACCAGCAGCGCGACAAGCCCGAGATCCTCGCCGGCTACCTCAACAGCAGCTACTTCGGCCGCGGCGCCTACGGCATCCAGAGCGCCGCCCACGCCTACTACGGCGTCGACGTCTCCGCCCTCACCCTCGCCCAGGGCGCCTACCTCGCCTCCCTCCTCCAGGCCCCCAGCAGCTACGACGTCAAGACCGCCACCCCCGCCAACCGCGAGAAGGCCATCGCCCGCTGGCACTACACCCTCGACGGCATGGTCCAACTCGGCTTCCTGACCGACGCCGAACGCACCGCCACCACCTTCCCCGAACCGATCGACCCCCAGCCCGCCACCGGCCTCTCCGGCCAGGCCGGCTACCTCGTCGGCGTCGCCGACGACTACCTCGTCTCCGCCGGCATCATCGACACCGCCACCCTCAAGGCCGGCGGCTGGCGCATCACCACCACCTTCGACAAGCCCAAGCAGGACGCCTTCCACAAGGCCGTCCAGGACGAACTCACCGACGAACTCGACCCCAAGCGCCGCCCCGCCACCGACACCGACGTCCGGGTCGCCGGCGCCTCCGTCGAAACCGCCACCGGCCGCGTCGTCGCCGTCTACGGCGGCCCCGACTACGCCAAACAGCCCTACAACGACGCCCTGCGCCAGGACAACCAGATCGGCTCCACCTTCAAACCCGTCGACCTCGCCGCCGGCCTCATCGCCCAGCACACCCTCGACGGCCGGCCGATCACCCCCGACACCCGCTACGACGGCACCAGCGAACGCCCCGTCACCGGCGGCCCCACCCCCTACGCGCCGCCCAACGAGGACGACGTCGACTACGGCAACATCACCCTGCGCTACGCCATGGTGAAGTCCGTCAACTCCGTGTACGCGCAGGAGGGCGTCGACGCCGGCCTCGCCCGCGTCCGCGACACCGCCGTCAAACTCGGCATCCCCGACAGCGTCCGCGGCATGGACCCGGCCAACACCTCGATGACCCTCGGCACCGCCACCCCCAGCGCCCTCGACCTGGCCGGCACCTACGCCACCCTCGCCAACCACGGCCAGGCCAACGCCCCGTGGTCCGTCCTCAAACTCGCCCGCGTCCACACCGGCGGCGCCGTCGACGCCCCCAAGATGCCCGACCACAGCCCCGTCGACGCCATCGACCGGTCCTACGCCGACACCGTCACCGACGTCCTGCGCGACGTCATCGGCCCCCGCGGCACCGGCGCCGCCGCCCTCGACCTCGGCCGCCCCGCCGCCGGCAAGACCGGCACCACCGACTCCAACCTCTCCGCCTGGTTCGCCGGCTACACCCCCGAACTCGCCACCACCGTCGGCCTGTTCCGCGAGAACCCGAAGACCCACGCCAAGGAACCACTGGCCGGCACCGCCGGACTCGCCCGGATCAACGGCGGCACCTTCCCCACCCGGATCTGGACCGCCTACATGAGCGCCGCCCTCGACGGCACCGCCACCCAGCAGTTCGACCTCCAGACCGGCCGCGACACCCCCGCCCCCGGCTTCAGCCCCAGCAGCAGCGCCACCACCACCCCCAGCCCCACCGCCACCACCCCCGCCACCGGCGGCGGCAGCAGCGAGGAACCCCCCAGCAGCACCCCCGTGCCCGACACCCCCACCCACGCCCCCAGCGCGCCCGCCCCGCAGCCCACCACCACCCAGGAACAGCCCAGCCCGCAGGCACCCCAACCCACCACCACCCAGGAGCAGTCCAGCCCCACCCCCCGCCCCACCCAGACCAGGCCCACCCACCCGACCACGCCACCCAGCACCACCGGCGCCGCCACCAACCCGGCGACGAGCGCGACACCACCGGCCCAGCGGGCCACCCCGCCCGCCCAGTGAGCCGCTTCACCGGCAGGTGGACCACCCCGCCGAACGGTGAACCGCACCGCCGGCCGGTGGACTACCCCGCCACCAACTCCCGCTCCAGCGGCGACCGGAACCGCGGCGTCACCCGCACCTCCCCCAGCCAGCCCGCCAGACGCGCCGCCTCCGCCGCGATCGCCGCCCCGGCCTCCGCCCCCACATCACCGAACAGCCGCCACACCACCTCGCCGTCCGGCCGCTGCGCCCAGCCGCCCACCACCCGGCCGCACCACCACACCGTCGGCCCGGCGTTGCCCGCCCGGTCGAACAGCGCCGGCACGTCCTCCGGCCGCAGGTACCAGTCCCGCCCCCGCCAGCCCATCACCGTCGGATCCAGCGCCGGCAGCAGCGCCGCCCACGGCTCCGGCTCCGCCACCGGCCCGGCGTCCCCCGGCAGCACCAGCGCCGCCGCCCCGCCCGCCAGCTCCACGTCCTCGGCGCCCACGTCCGCCAGCGCCCGGCGGGTGTCCCCCAGCGTCCAGCCCGTCCACCACTTCACGTCCTCGACGGTCGCCGGGCCGTACCCGGCCAGCCAGCGCCGCACCACCTCCGCCTTCGCCTCCCGCACCGGCGCGTCCGGCCACTGCGGCACCGGCGCCCACGGATAGACGTTGCTCAGCCACGACCCGCGCGGACGGCCCCGCCGCACGTGCCCGTCCGCGGCCAGCACCCGCAGCAGCCGACTGCCCACGCTCTGCCGGTTCTCGTACGGCTTGCCCGCCGACATCAGCATCGTCTCGCGCAACTCCGGTACGTCGTCGCCGAGTTCCTTCGTCGTCGCCTCACCGCGCCGGGCCACGGCGGCCAGCACCGCGCGCTCCGCCCCGGCGAGCCGCGCCTCGTCCCAGCCGTCCGCGTGGTCCCGCAGGTGCTTGAGCAGCGTCGCCCGCTCCCTCGCGGCGATCGCCCGTGCCGTCGACGAACTCACGTGCGGCGCGAAGCCCTCCGTCACCGCGAACAGCGTCCGCCGCATCGACAGCAGCTTCACCAGCGTGACGTCCTCGTACAGCGCCCGGTCCACCTCCGCCGCCGAGGGCTCCACCAGCCGCGCGCACGCCGACAGGTACACCGTCGCCGGGTCCGACGCGTGCAGCCCCACCAGCGCGTCCGCCACCTGCTCCACCCGCGCCACCCGCACCGACGGCGCCAGCAACTGCCGCCGCCCCACCCGGGCCCGCCGCTCACCCTCGCCGATCACCGGCACACGCCTCGTCATGCCCGGACCCTAGCGCCCACCACCGACAGGCCCGGCCCCTGGCGCCCACCACCGACAGGCCCGGACGCAAGGAGCCGGCCGGGGCACCGCCCCGACCGGCTCACACCACGTCCGTGCTCAGAGGTTCAGAGGTAGAGCCCGGTCGAGCCCTCCGTGTCGCCGAAGCGGGTCGCCGCCACCGCGTGCAGGTCACGCTCGCGCAGCAGCACGTAGGTGGCACCGCGGACCTCGACCTCCAGCTTGTCCTCCGGGTCGTACAGCACCCGGTCGCCCGGCTCCACCGAGCGGACGCTCTGGCCCACCGCGACGGCCTCCGCCCAGGTGCAGCGCTTGGACAGCTCCGCGGTCGCGGGGATCAGGATGCCGCCGGTCGAGCGGCGCTCGCCCTCGCTGCCCTCGATCCGCACCAGCACGCGGTCGTGCAGCATCCGGATCGGCAGCTTCTCGCCCAGCCGGTCGTGCCGCGCCGCCTCGTACTCGGACACGGCGGAGGAGGCCTGCGGGGTCGGTTCGTCGTTCGTACTCACGGTCCCGAAGGTACCGCCCCCGGGCGCGCGGCGTGACGCTGGCCCGGCATGCGGGAAGCCGCGGCACCCGCGGGGCCGGTCACACCTCCGGGCCCGGGCACCCGCCCCCGGAGCCGGTCACACCTCCCGGGCCCGGGCACACCGAAGGCCGGACGCCTCCCGCGCCCGGCCCTCACCCCGTGCCCGTTCAGCCCTTGCGGCGCTTCCGGGCGGAAGCCACCAGCAGCAGCACGCCCACGCCGACCAGCGCGGCCGGGACGATCCGCTCCCTGCGCGGCTGCCCCTTCTCGTCCACGAACTGCGCCCGCACCTTCTCCACCACGCCGTTGGCGGCCACGTACGCCCGGCCGGCCTTCTCCTCGACGGCGGCCACGGCCTTCGCCTTCACCTGGGCGCTGATCGTGCTCGGGTGGACGCGCACGGCCAGCTCGTCCAGGGTGGCCGCCAGCTGGGTGCGGGTCCGGGAGATGTCCGCCTCGATCTGGGCGGTCGTCCGCGCCGACTTGTCCTTCGTGCTCGCCTCGCCCACTCGGGCCACCCCATTCACTTGCTGATGTTGTCCTGTGCGACTGACCCAGTCTGTCAGTTGCCGAGCAGGGCCGCGCGACCCCACCCACCATCGGAGGTAAGTTTGCCGTGCTATGACCGCCCGCCCCAGCAACAGGAGATTTACCCGTGAGTGAGCGTCTCCAGCCCGGCGACACCGCGCCCGCCTTCAGCCTGTCCGACGCCGACGGCAACCAGGTGTCCCTCGCCGACCACCTGGGCCGCAAGGTCATCGTCTACTTCTACCCGGCCGCGCTCACCCCCGGCTGCACCAAGCAGGCCTGCGACTTCACCGACAACCTGGAGGTCCTCGCCGGCGCCGGCTACGACGTCATCGGCGTCTCCCCGGACAAGCCGGAGAAGCTCGGCAAGTTCCGCGAGGCCGAGAACCTCAAGGTCACCCTGGTGTCCGACCCGGACCACCAGGTGCTGGAGGCCTACGGCGCCTACGGCGAGAAGCAGAACTACGGCCGCACCTACGTCGGCGTGATCCGCTCCACCGTGATCGTGGACGAGCAGGGCAAGGTCGAGCGCGCGCTGTACAACGTGAAGGCCACCGGGCACGTCGCCAAGCTGCTGCGCGACCTCAAGGTCGAGACGGCCTGACACCCGGAGGTCTGACCCCGGAGGCCTGGCGCTCGACGGCCTGGCGCTCCGGCGCCCGGCGCCCCGCTCGCCCGGCGCCCCGCTGAACGAAGCGGTGGCGGCACACCCCCCGACCGGGTGCACCGCCACCGCGTCTCTCACCTCAGGGCGCCGTCAGCAGGCCCCGAGGTCGCTCCAGACGCCCCACGAGCCGCTGGCCGCGGGGTCGTCGCCCTTGGTCCACCACTTGTTCTGGTAGTAGTGGCCCTTCCACGACACCTTGGTGGTGGCCGCGTAGGTGGTGCCCGCGTCCCAGCTCGGGGCGGCCGTGCAGGCCCCCGTCGTCGGGGTGGCGGTCGTGGTGGCCGTCGCGGTCGGCGAGGCCGTGGCGGTCGGCGAGGCCGTCGCCGTCGGGGAGGCGGTCGCGGTCGGCGAAGCGGTGGCGGTCGCGGTAGGCGTCGGGGTCGGGGTCGGGGTCGGCGTGCCGCCGTCCACCGTGCCCCGGGTCAGGTCGCCCTTGAGCCCGTACAGCGTGCCGTTCACGTTGACCGTCCAGTTCGACGGGGTCGAGACCGGCAGGTAGTAGACGAAGTCCAGGTCCACCGAGGCGCCCGGCGCCAGCGACTGCCAGCCCGGCAGCTTGACCGACACCCGGTTGTAGGTGCCCTTCAGGCCGCCCACGTTGCCCTGGCCGGGGTTGTCCTGCCGGATGACCTGGAGGCCGAAGCCGGACTGGTCCTTGGCGTTGCCCGGAGCCGAGTTGCTGTAGTCGAACTGGAACTCGGTGCCGCCCGGCAGGGTCGTCGTCGAGTTGTTGACGATGTGGATCTTCGGGTTGATCGGGTAGTTCGAGTCACCCAGCGCGAAGTTGGTGAACGACACGTCGATCGGCAGGGTCTGCTGCGGCAGCGGGACCGTCGAACGGGTCGCGCCGTACGGCGTGGCCGCCTTGAACTTGTCGTACATCAGCGAGGTCAGCGTCGACCCCGGCACGTACTCGCCCTTGCCGCCGTTGGCGCTCGCGTCCCACTTGTAGTCGCCCGCGAGCTCCCAGATCATCGCGCCGCCGGCGCCCTGGTTGACGATGTAGTCCGCCTTGGCACCCACCGACTGCTCGTCCTCGGTGGAGAGGAACACCTTCTTGGCGTCGTTCCACAGCCACGGCGCCACCAGGCTGCTGCTGTAGTTGCGGGCGTAGGTGCCCTGCAGTGCGGTGTCCTTCACGCCGTACTTGGCCAGGTAGTCGGGCAGGATGCCCTTCTCCAGGTTCTTCGCGTGCCACATCGGGTTCGACCCGGCCGGGGACTCCTTGCCCGCGTCGTCCTTGTCGTTCCAGATGTTGTCGATGCCGACCGCGCCGTCACCGCAGGAGGTCAGGCCGGAGCCGACCGGGCAGGTGGTCGCCGCCGCGGTGCCCCACAGGCCGTTGGTGCCGCCCGTGACGTTCTTGAAGCCCCGGGTGTAGTACGGCAGGCCGACGTTGATCCGGCCGCCCGGCATCGCACCGCGGAAGTAGTGGTACGACCAGTCGGCGTTCAGGTAGCCGATGCCGCCGTACTGGCCGGTGCCGTACACGTTGGCCGCCGCCAGCTCGCCGTCCTTGCCGTCGTCGAACAGCGAGGCGTTCGGGCCGACGTACTTGTTCCAGGCGCCGTGCAGGTCGTACGACATGATGTTGACGTAGTCCAGGTACTGCGCCACCTGGAAGGTCTCCATGCCGCGCAGCAGGTAGCCGGACGACGGGGCCGCGACCGACAGCAGGTAGTGCCTGCCGTCGGCGGCGCCGGCCCGGTCCAGGTTCTCGCGCAGCGTCTTCATCAGCGCCGCGTAGCCCTTCGCCAGCGAGCCGCGCTTGGAGTTGGCGAGCTGCCAGTCCAGCGGGTTGCCGGCGTCCTTCATCGAGGTCGGGTACTCGTAGTCGACGTCGACGCCGTTGAAACCGTACTTGCGGATGAAGTCGACGGACGAGGCGGCGAAGGTGTCGATGCCGGCCTGGTTGACGCTGCCGTCCGGGTTGACCGTCATCGAGTAGAAGCCGCCGGAGTTGACGCGCTTGCCGTCGTCCCCGAAGTAGCCGCCGGTCTCGGTCCAACCGCCCACCGAGATCAGGGTCTTGACGTTCGGGTACTGCTTCTTGAACTTCGTCAGCAGGTTGAAGTGGCCCTTGTAGGGCAGCGTCGGGTCCAACTCGGCGCCGGGCACGCCCGGGAAGGAGATCCCGGTGGCCTCGTTGGTCGGGCCGTCGGTGCCGACGGAGAGCTTGTTGTCACCGCCGACGTGGCCGAACGCGTAGTTGAGGTGGGTGACCTTGTCCCAGGGGATGTCGTTCACCAGGTAGGGCTGGTCGCCGTTCTTGCCGGTGCGCCAACCGGTGAAGTAGCCGATGATGCGGCGCTGGTGGTCCGCGCCCATCTTCTCGCGGCCGCCGGTGTCGTAGACCGAGCAGTACGGGACGTCCACCCCGGCCGTCTGGTACAGGCCGTCGGGGCGACAGGCCCCGTTGTCGACGGTCGCGGACGCCTGCGAGGGCACCGCACCCAGCGTCGACAGCAGCAGACCGGCCAGACCGGCCGCCGCCAGCGAGACCGCACCAGCCCGGGCAGCCGGGCTCTTGCGGCGGAGTGCGGCGGTGGGACGCCGCTCCGCCGTGTTTCGAATCAACACTCGGTCCTCCGGGAGAGAGTGTCGGCGCGTGCCTGTGGGGGAGCACGCACGTGGGGGATTGCAATTGGCGCCGAAGCTATGTGGTCTGAACCACATAGGTCAATAGGTCTGTACCAATTGGTAATCAAACCCCCAACCCCGCCGGTCACCCCACCGACGACAACAAGTCACCCCCTGGCCGAAACCCCGTCACCCGTAACCAAATC
The DNA here is from genome assembly GCF_042887425.1 of Kitasatospora sp. NPDC057940. NCBI lineage: Bacteria > Bacillati > Actinomycetota > Actinomycetes > Kitasatosporales > Streptomycetaceae > Kitasatospora > Kitasatospora sp. NPDC057940. The sequence continues at coordinate 115,698 of NZ_JBHVPH010000009.1, read as the reverse complement.
CCCCATCGATCGTTCGCACACCGGGGGACGGGCGAACCACTGCCCGAAGGGGAACAACCATGCCGGTCAAGTACACCCGCGAACTGCTCGCCTCACTCGCGGCCGAGTCCAGCAGCGTCAACGACATGATGCGAAAGCTCGGCGTGCCGATGGCGGGCGGCACGCACAGCTACCTGAGCCGCCGGCTCCGGCACTACGGCATCGACACCTCGCACTTCAACCACAGCAGGCCCGACTACGGGCGGCGTAGGTACCCGCGGGACGTGGTGGCCGAGGCGGCGGCGCACAGCGACAGCATCAACGGCATGATGGCCTACCTGGGCGTCACGCCGTACGACAGCCTCTACTCGTACCTGAAGAAGCGCCTGGTCGAGTTCGACATCGACACCGCGCACTTCACGTTCAGGGGCGACGGCCGCAACAGGGCCGCAGCCATTCCCAAGGAGGTGCTGGCGCAGGCCGTGGCCACGCATCGAAGCATCCGCGGCGTGATCCTTGCCGTCGGGATGACCGACTGCGGCAACTCGCGCACGCTGGTACGGGAGGCCATCGACCTCCACCAGCTCGACACCGGCCACTTCACCGGGCGGGCACACAACAAGGGCCGGAAGACCGGGCCCCGGCGCACGGCCGAGGAGCTACTGGTACGACGCCCGCCAGGAAGCCACCGCGTTCCGGGCGACCGGCTCCGCACCATGCTCGTACACATCGGGTACCCGGACGTGTGCGAGCTGTGCGGCACGCCTCCGACCTGGCTCGGGCAGCCGATGACCCTGGAGGTCGACCACGTCAACGGTGACTGGCTCGACAACCGACGCGACAACCTCCGCCTGCTCTGCCCCAACTGCCACTCCATCACGCCGACCTACTGCGGCCGAAACAGGAATCGCGACGACGCGGAGAGGGATGCCGCCTGACGCGGCGGGCGGCAGGGAAAGGTGGCCGCATCGGAAGCCGCCACCCGGTACGCTTGCCATGACGTGCGCCCGTACTCCAGCTGGCTAGAGAGATGCGGTTTAGGTCCGCAGTGTCGTGGGTTCGAGTCCCACCGGGCGTACCGAGCGAAATGGCCCCCTGTCCTTCGATTCGAAGGGCAGAGGGCCATCGCCGTTCCTGCGAGCCGTCAGCCCAGGAGGTCCTTGACGACCGGGGCGAGGCCGCGGAAAGCGAGGCCTCGGTGGCTGATGGCGTTCTTCTCGGCGGGGGTGAGTTCGGCGCAGGTGCGGGTCTCGCCGAGGGGCTGGAGGATCGGGTCGTAGCCGAAGCCGCCGTCGCCGGAGGGGGCGGTGCGCAGGGTGCCGAGGAGGCGGCCCTCGACGACGCGCTCGGTGCCGTCGGGGAGGGCGAGGGCGGCGGCGCAGAAGAAGTGGGCGCCGCGGTGCGGGTCGGAGATGTCGGAGAGCTGGGCGAGCAGCAGGTCGAGGTTGGCGCGGTCGTCGCCGTGCTTGCCGGCCCAGCGGGCGGAGAAGATGCCGGGGGCGCCGTTCAGGACGTCGACGCAGAGGCCGGAGTCGTCGGCGACGGCGGGCAGGCCGGTGGCGCGGGCGAGAGCGTGGGCCTTGAGGAGCGCGTTCTCGGCGAAGGTGACGCCGGTCTCCGGGACGTCCGGGATCTCGGGGTAGGCGTCGGCGCCGACGAGTTCGACGTCCAGGCCGGCCTCGCCGAGGATGGCGCGGAGTTCGGCGACCTTGTGCTGGTTACGGGTGGCGAGGATCAATCGGGTGGACATATCGCCCACCCTATCGGCAGCCGTCCCGACGTCAGCCGGTGCAGACCGAGGTGAGGTTGCCGGCCGCGTCGCCGAGCGGCTTGAGGTCGGGGACCTCCTTCTTGTCGACGGCCTGCTGGACCTTGTCGGCCTGCTTCTGCAGGTCGGCGACGGCCTTGGCGACGTCGGTGTTCCTGGAGTTCTTGCCGACCTGGTTGAGGTCGGTCCTGAGCTTGTCCAGCGCCTTCCCGGCGGCCGCCGAGTCGTTGCTCGCGTTGCCGTAGGCACTGGTGACGTCGGCGAGGTCGCCGGTGATCCTGACCGCCGTGTTGCCGCAGTCGATCGCCTTCTGGGCTGCGGAGCAACTGACCATGCTGAGCGGGAGGATGGCGATCAGGCCGGCCACGGCGAGGGCGGCGGGGCGGGCGATGCTGGACGGCATCCGGTCCTCCTGTGGGGCGCGCGGGTTCCGTGGGACGGGACGCGCGCCGGGGGGTGCGCGGTTCCCGCAGCAGGGGTGCTGCGGGAACCGTACGGGCTTCGGGCCCGGCGTGTACAGCGGCCCGTACGGCTGCGGGTACATCCGGGTCCACGGCGCCGCGGGCCGAACCGGTTCAGGCCTCCAGGGCCTTGCGCTGGATCTCGTCGAGCTCGGCGCAGCCCAGGGTGCCGAGGTCGAGCAGGCGGTCGAGCAGGGCGCGGTCGAAGGGGGCGCCCTCGGCGGTGCCCTGGACCTCGACGAAGCGGCCGTCGGAGGTGCAGACGATGTTCATGTCGGTCTCGGCGCGGACGTCCTCCTCGTACTGGAGGTCGAGCATCGGGACGCCGTCGATGATGCCGACGCTGACGGCGCTGACGCCGCCGGTGATGGGCTGGCCCTTGGCGCGCAGGAGCTTGCGGTCGCGGGCCCAGGCGACGGCGTCGGCGAGGGCGACGTAGGCGCCGGTGATGGCGGCGGTGCGGGTGCCGCCGTCGGCCTGGAGGACGTCGCAGTCGAGGACGATGGTGTTCTCGGCGAGGGCGCGGTGGTCGACGACGGCGCGCAGCGAGCGGCCGATGAGCCGGCTGATCTCGTGGGTCCGGCCGCCGATGCGGCCCTTGACGGCCTCGCGGTCGCCGCGGGTGTTGGTGGCGCGCGGGAGCATGGAGTACTCGGCGGTGACCCAGCCTTCGCCGCTGCCCTTGCGCCAGCGGGGGACGCCCTCGGTGACGCTGGCGGTGCACAGCACCTTGGTGTCGCCGTAGGAGATGAGGACGGATCCTTCGGCGTGCTTGCTCCAGCCCCGTTCGATGGTGATGGGGCGGAGCTGGTCGGGGGTGCGGCCGTCGATGCGTGACATAGGCACTGAGCGTAGTCGCTCGGAGTGAGTGTTCCGGGTGCGCCTCGGCCCGCCGGGGTGCCGCCGGGCGTCGTCCCCGGGTGCGGCTCGGTGTCGTCCCCGGGTGCGCCTCGGCCCGCCGTTCCCGGGTGGGGCGGCGGGCCGGGGGTGGGGTGAGCCAGGTGGCTCAGCTCACATCATGTCCTCGATGTCAGCGGCGATCGGGTCGGCGTCGGTGCCGATGACGACCTGGATGGCGGTGCCCATCTTGACGACGCCGTGGGCGCCGGCGGCCTTGAGGGCGGCCTCGTTGACCAGGGAGGCGTCCTTGACCTCGGTGCGAAGGCGGGTGATGCAGCCCTCGACCTCTTCGATGTTGTCGATGCCGCCCAGACCGGCGACGATCTTCTCAGCCTTGCTGGCCATCTGATTTCTCCCTCTGTCTCGGCCCGCCGGCCGCTCTGCCGGGTGCCGTCCTGCGCTGTGCTGGGGTGTCCGCCGACCCGGTGGCCGGCGTGGTCGGTACCGGTGCTGACGCGGGTTCAGCCGCGGTCGCGCCGCCGGGCAGCGCGACCAGCATCACCTGCTCCGGTCCGATCTGCCACGTTAGTCCACTTTTGGCCCATTCCGGCGCGCATGGTCCCGACCGTCACCGGAGGATGACGAGCAGCGGGCTCGTGCCCGGAGTGCGGCCTGCGTCCCAAAGTGGTCTACACCAATATATGTGTACTCCGATGAACGCAGAAAGGACCCCGGGTGTTCCGGAGCTCCGCCCGAGGGTCCCGCCGGGGCCACCGGCCGGCAACTGCTCCCGGAGGGCGAAGGATGAGTTCGGCAGGCGCCACGGCCCCGCAGCGCGTGTGGTGGCACGCCTTCTACGGCGGCCTCCAGAAGATGGGCCGCTCCCTCCAGCTCCCGGTGGCGGTGCTCCCCGCGGCCGGCATCCTCAACCGGCTCGGCCAGCCCGACGTCTTCGGCAAGGACGGCCTCGGCTGGACCGACGTCGCCAAGGTCTTCGCCGCGGCCGGCGGCGCCCTGCTGGACTCCTCGTTCGGCCTGCCGATGCTGTTCTGCGTCGGTGTGGCGATCGGCATGGCGAAGAAGGCGGACGGTTCCACCGCGCTGGCCGCCGTGGTGGGCTTCCTCGTCTACTACAAGGTCCTGCACGCGTTCCCGGAGGACTGCAAGAACGGGACGGTCCTGGTCACCGACGCCTGGACCGGCCAGTGCGTGGACTACAGCTCCGCCAAGGCGGCGGCCGCGACGTACCAGAACCCGGGCGTCCTGGGCGGCATCCTGATCGGCCTGATGTCGGCCTGGCTCTGGGTCCGCTTCCACCGCACCAAGCTGGTCGACTGGCTGGGCTTCTTCAACGGCCGCCGCCTGGTGCCGATGATCACCGCGGTGGTGGGCCTGGCCACCGCCTGCGTCGCGCTCTGGGTCTGGCCGCCGATCGGCCGCGGACTCAACGACTTCAGCCAGACCCTGGCCGACCTGGGCGCGGGCGGCGCCGGCATCTTCGGCCTGTTCAACCGCGCGCTGCTGCTGATCGGCATGCACCAACTGCTGAACACATTCGTCTGGTTCCAGTTCGGCGAGTTCATCAAGCCGGACGGCACCATCGCGCACGGCGACATCCCGCGCTTCCTGGCGGGTGACCCGACGGCCGGCCAGTTCCAGTCCGGATTCTTCCCGATCATGATGTTCGCGCTGCCCGCCGCCGCACTGGCGATCGCGCACTCGGCGAAACCGCACCGCCGCAAGGAGATCTACGGCCTGATGCTCTCGGTCGGCCTGACCTCCTTCGTGACGGGCGTCACCGAACCGCTGGAGTACTCCTTCGCCTACGTCGCCCCGGCCCTGTACGGCGTGCACGCGCTGCTGACCGGCGCCTCGATGGCCGTCACCTGGGGGCTCGGGGTGCACGACGGCTTCAGCTTCTCGGCCGGCCTGATCGACTACGTCATCAACTGGGGGCTGGCCACCAAGCCGTGGCTGATCATCCCGATCGGGCTCTGCTTCGCCGCCGTGTACTACGCGCTCTTCCGGTTCATCATCGTCAAATTCAATCTGAAAACACCCGGGCGGGAGGACGAGAGCGAGGTCGAGGACGTCACCAAGCTCTGAAACCGAGCGTCACCGGGCAGCACCCGCAATGGCCTCCGGACCCGACGGTCCGGAGGCCATCGGCATTTCCGGAAAGGACCAAATGCCCGTGCGGTAAAACAATTCCGATATGCGCCCCGGGGATTCCCCGGCGGGCCGTCCGCCGTGCCAGGCGGGGCCGGGGCGGCCCGCACCGCCCGGCCGCCGGGCCGCCGGCCGGGGGCGCCGCGGGGGTGGGGAAAGGCCGCCGCCGCCCGGCGCGGGCGGTGGCCGGCAATCGGCCGCCACCGTTTCCCCGCCGGCCCCGACCGCGCGCCGCGGGGGGTCGGAAAGCCGCGGATTGGCCGAAGCCGGACGGGGTGGGGCCCGGACTCGTCCCGACCGCCGACCGTTCGTGATGTCCGACACCCCGGCGGGACCCTCCCCCGCCGCCCGCCGCGCCCGACCCGGACCTCGGCGGCGGGCGTCGGAGCTCCGGGGGCCGCCGCCGCCCGGACACCGCCGCGTCCGCCCGTGAACCCCGCCGGCCCGAGCCCCGCCCGCGCACCGCCGGGCCCGCGACGGACCCCTGACGAGGCCTCGGCGGGGCCTCCGGACGGGGCCGGGTCTTTTTGTTGCGCAAATAGCCAAAATCCCAATCACGGCGGGTAATCATGATCGTCGTTCCGCAACTAGGTTTCGATTTCATAGCGCTTCCCGGCAGGGGCGCTTTCCGGGGTTCCCCCCCTTCTCCACCCGTGCTACAAAACTGGTCTACACCACACGTGGTGTAGACCAGTTCGCGGTTCGGCCCCCTGTGCCCCTCCCCCGACCGCCATGCCGTTAGGAACCCACCCCAATGAGTCAGTCAGCGCAGGCACCGGCGCCCGCCACGGCTCCGGCTTCACCCAGCCCCGCCAAGAAGTTCGGCCAGGACCTCCTCCAGGGCCTGCAGAAGATCGGCCGCAGCCTCCAGCTGCCGGTCGCCGTCCTCCCGGCCGCGGGCATCCTGGTCCGGCTGGGCCAGCCCGATGTCTTCGGCAAGGACGGGCTCGGCTGGGGGAAGGTCGCCGAGGTCTTCGCCACCGCCGGTGACGCGGTCTTCAAGAACCTGGCGCTGCTGTTCTGCGTCGGTGTCGCGATCGGCTTCGCCAAGAAGGCCGACGGCTCGACCGCGCTGGCTGCCCTGGTCGGCTACCTGGTCTTCAAGAACGTGCTGACCGTCTTCCCGATCGACGGCACCGTCACCGAGGCGCTGCCCGCCGGGAAGCCGCAGGACCCGGGTGTCCTCGGCGGCATCATCGTCGGTCTGCTGAGCGCCACGATCTGGCAGAAGTACCACCGCAAGAAGCTCATCGACTGGCTCGGCTTCTTCAACGGCCGCCGCCTCGTGCCGATCATCATGGCGTTCGTCGGCACCCTGCTCGGCGTCCTCATGGGTCTGGCCTGGGGCCCGATCGGCACCGGCCTGACCCACGCCAGCGACTGGCTGACCGGCCTCGGCGCCGGCGGTGCGGGCATCTACGGTGTCGCCAACCGCGGTCTGATCCCGGTCGGCATGCACCAGTTCCTCAACACCTTCTTCCAGCAGCAGGTCGGCAGCTTCACCGACGCCTCCGGCCACACCTGGACCGGCGACATCCCGCGCTTCTTCCACGGTGACCCGACCGCCGGGCAGTTCATGTCCGGCTTCTTCCCGATCATGATGTTCGGCCTCCCGGCCGCCGCGCTGGCGATCGCCCACACCGCCCGCCCCGGCCGCCGCAAGGCCGTCACCGGCATGATGATCTCCGTCGCGCTGACCAGCTTCGTGACCGGTGTCACCGAGCCGATCGAGTTCTCGTTCATGTTCATCGCGCCGGTGCTGTACCTGATCCACGCCCTGCTCACCGGCCTCTCGATGGCCGTCACCTGGGGCCTCGGGGTGCACGACGGCTTCGGCTTCTCGGCCGGCCTGATCGACTACCTGCTCAACTGGAACCTGGCCACCAAGCCCTGGGTGATCATCCCGATCGGCCTGGTCTTCGCCGCGTTGTACTACCTCCTCTTCCGCTTCGCGATCACCAAGTTCAACCTCAAGACCCCCGGTCGCGAGGACGACGACGAGATCGAGGACGTGACCAAGGCCTGAGGCCCCGCCCGTCCGCACTCCACGACCCCGCCCCGCCGCTGCTCCCCCAGCGGCGGGGCGGGGTCGTTGCGTGTCCCGGCCGTCGTGCGTCCCGCCGGGGCGGCGGGAACGGCGGTTGACGAACCGGCGGAGGCACTGGTCAACTGAAGCCGTGAACGCGTCCTGCCCGCTGGTGACCCGCAGCCACATCGACTTCGGTCGCGTGTGGTCCGCGGCGTGTCGCGGCTGAGCCGACCGTTCCCCCCGCCGCCCGGCTGACCTCCCGCCCGGCGCCGTTCCTCCCCTCCCGCCCGCACGGGCCCCGCCCGCCTCCGGGCCGCCACCGCGCACCCGCGCGCGGCCGTACGCACCCGCACGCACCCTGTGCGGGTTCGCCGGCGTCACCCGCACGCGTCCGCACGAGGAAAGTCAGGCCTCAGCATGCCCCGCCAACTGCACCTCTCCGCCGCCCTGGACAGCCCCGGCCACGTCGACGCCGGGCACTACGCCGCCCTCGCCCGCCTCGCCGAGCGGGCCACCCTCGACTTCGTCACCCTCGACGACTCCTTCACCCCCGAACCACTCCGCCCCGACGCCCTCGCCACCCTCGCCCGGATCGCCCCGCTGACCGAGCGGGTCGGGCTGGTGCCCACCGTCACCACCACCCACACCGAGCCGTTCCACACCTCGATCTCGGTCAACACCCTGGACTGGGTGAGCCGGGGCCGGGCCGGCTGGCTGGTCGGCGTCTCCGCCACCGAGGCCGAGGCCAGGGCCTTCGGCCGCCGCCCGACCGCCCCCGCGGACGCGCTCTGGGCCGAGGCCGCCGACGCCGTCGAGGTCGCCGCCCGGCTCTGGGACAGCTGGGAGGACGACGCGGAGATCCGCGACACCGCCACCGGGCGGTTCATCGACCGCGACAAGCTGCACTACGTCGACTTCGAGGGCCCGCACTTCTCCGTCCGCGGGCCGTCGATCACCCCGCGCCCACCGCAGGGCCGCCCGGTCGTCGCCGTCCCGGTGGCCGCCGTCGACCTCGCCCCCTACGCCTCCCCCGGCGGTCGCGCCCGGGTCGCGACGGCGATCCGGTACGCCGACGTCGTGCTGCTGGACGCCCCCGACCACGCCGCCCGGCTGGCCGCCGCCACCGAACTGCGGCTGCGCGCCGGCGAGCACCTGCGCATCCTCGCCCGGACCGACGCCGCCCTGCCCGACGACGCCGCGGCCGACCGCCTGCTCGCCGACCTCGCCGCGATCGGCACCGGCGTCGACGGCTTCCACCTCGTCCCCGCCGAACCCGAACGGGACCTGGCCGCCCTCGCCGAACGGGTCGTCCCGGTGCTGCGCGCCCAGGGGCTGTTCCGCGCCGGGTACGCGGCCGGCCGCACCCTGCGCGACCACCTCGGCCTGGCCCGCCCGGCCAGCCGCTACGCCACCGACACCGCCGCCAACGCCACCCCGTCCACCACCCCGTCCGCTGCCGCTCTCGCCGAGGTGACCCGATGACGGACCGCCCGCTCAAGCAGATCCACCTCGCCGCGCACTTCCCCGGCGTCAACAACACCACGGTGTGGAGCGACCCGGACTCCGGCAGCCACATCGAGTTCGCCTCCTTCCGCCACCTCGCCGAGACCGCCGAGCGCGGGAAGTTCGACTTCTTCTTCCTCGCCGAGGGCCTGCGGCTGCGCGAGAACAAGGGCCGCATCCACGACCTGGACGTGGTCGGCCGCCCCGAGTCGATCACCGTGCTGAACGCGCTGGCCGCCGTCACCACCCGCCTCGGGCTGGCCGGCACCGTCAACGCCACCTTCAACGAACCGTACGAACTGGCCCGCCGCTTCGCCTCGTTGGACCACCTCTCCGGCGGGCGCGCGGCCTGGAACGTGGTCACCTCCTCGGACGCCTTCACCGGGGAGAACTTCCGCCGCGGCGGCTACCTCGACCGCGCCGACCGCTACACCCGGGCCGCCGAATTCGTGCAGCTCGCAAGGGAGTTCTGGGACGGCGGAGCGGAGACCGTCCGGCACACCGGCCCGCAGTTCGAGGTCGAGGGCCGGCTCTCGCTGCCCCGCCCGCCGCAGGGCCACCCGGTGGTCATCCAGGCCGGGGACTCCGACGAGGGCCGGGAGTTCGCCGCCGCGACCGCCGACGTCGTCTTCAGCCGGCACTCCACCCTCGCCGACGGCCAGGCCTTCCACGCGGACGTCAAGCGCCGGCTCGCCGCGTACGGCCGCAAGCCGGACGAGCTGAAGATCATGCCCGGCGTCACCTTCGCCCTCGGCGACACCGACGCCGAGGCCGCCGAACTCGCCGCCGAGATCCGCCGGGCCCAGGTCGGGCCGCAGACCACGATCGCCTTCCTGGAACAGGTCTGGGGCATCGACCTGTCCGACCACGACCCGGACGGTCCGCTGCCCGCCGTCGACCCCGACCCGGACAGCGCCCTGTCCCAGGGCCGGGTCCGGATCGGCGACCCTCTGGCCGTCGCCGCCCGCTGGCGGGAGCTGGCCGCCGAGAAGAAGCTCACCAGCCGCGAGCTGGTGATCGAGGTGACCGGCCGGCAGTCCTTCATCGGCTCCCCCGCGACGGTCGCCGAGCGGATCGACTTCTTCGTGCAGAACGACGCGGCCGACGGCTTCATCCTCGTCCCCCACCTGACCCCGGGCGGCCTGGACGCGTTCGTCGACCGCGTGGTGCCGCTGCTCCAGGAGCGCGGGGTGTTCCGCACCGACTACAGCGGGACGACCCTGCGCGACCACCTCGGCCTGCCGCTCCCCGGCCGGCGCTGAGACGGTCGGCCCACGCCCTCAGATCCGGTACACCGCACCGGCCCGGGCGACCTCGACGGGGCCCGGGTAAGCGGCGGCGGCGTCGCGGCGGTTGTGCTCGGCGTCGGTCCACGGGGGGATGTGGGTGAGGACGAGCCGGCGGACGTGGGCGGCGGCGGCGTGCTCGCCGGCCTCCCGGCCGTTGAGGTGGACGGCCTGGTAGGTGTCCCGGCCGTCGATGTAGGCGGCCTCGCAGAGGAAGAGGTCGGCGTCGCGGGCGAGTTCGACGAGTTCGGCGCTCTCGCCGGTGTCGCCGGAGTAGACGAGCGCGCGGCCGTCGTGTTCGAGGCGGAAGGCGAAGGCGTCGACGGGGTGGTTGACCTGGGCGACCTCGATCCGGAACGGGCCGAGGTCGAAGGCCCCGGGGGTGAGGGTGTGGAAGTCGAAGACCTCCTTCATCCCCGGGTTCTCCGGCATGTCGTAGGCGCGGGCGAGCCGTTCGGCGGTGCCGGCCGGGCCGTAGACGGGCATCGGGTCGGGGCAGCCCTCGGCGCGGTAGTTGCGGGCGACCCAGTAGGCGCACAGGTCGACGCAGTGGTCGGCGTGCAGGTGGCTGAGCAGGACGGCGTCGACCTCGTAGATGTCCACGTACTTCTGCAGGGCGCCGAGGGCGCCGTTGCCGAGGTCGAGCACGACGCGGTAGCCGTCGGCCTCGACGAGGTAGCTGGAGCAGGGCGATTCGGCGGACGGGAAGCTCCCCGAGCACCCCACCACGGTCAGTTTCATCCGAGCCCCTCCGCCCCGACACGTCCTGGCTGCTGCTGGAAAACGGCAGGCCGGGCCGGTGGAACCGGCCGGTAGCACTGCTTCGCGTGTCGAGAGTAAGGGCGGAGCGGCACTTTGCCCCCGTCCCCGTGCCGGGCTGTGGCTGGAATCACCAGAACGCCGGGGCGGGGGCGGTGCCGTCCGTTCGGGTGCCGTCGGGTCACCGGTGGCGTGGGCGGTTGCGGGCCCAGGCCTTGATCGTGTCGGGGTACCAGCGGGGGTGGCCGCCGGCGTCGAGGACGTCCGGGGCGGGCAGCAGCCCGTGCCGCCGGTAGTTGCGGACGCTCTCGGCCTGCACGTTGATGTGGCGGGCGATCTCGGCGTAGGACCACAGCTCGGAGCTTCTCCCCACGAGGCACCTCCGGAGGGGCGGGGCGGGCGTACGTGAGGCAGCCTGTCCGGGCGTTGGCGACTCTTCACCGCACAACGGGCACCGTGGTCATTCCGTGACGAACCGGGAGCGTGGTGCGGACAAATGCCCGGCCGTCTCGGCACTCACGGTGGTGGGGGCCGCCATGCGCCCGGTACGGTTCGCGCCATGAACAGTTCGACCGGGGTCTGGGTGGTCCTGGCGGTGGCGGGCGTCGCGCTGCTGGCCGCCGTCGTGGGGGCGCTGGTCCGGCGCACCCGCCCGGCGCCGCGACCGGCCGGTCCGACGGCTCCGCGCCCGCGCCCGGCGGCCAAGGGCCGTCCGGGGCCGCAGCCGCAGGAGATCTGGTGGGCGGAGGTCCCGTTCGAGGACGGCCCGGGGTCGAAGGACCGCCCGTGCCTGGTGCTGCGGGTGCACGGCCGCACCGCGACCGTCGCGAAGATCACCAGCAAGCACCACGCCGAACGCCCGGGCGTGCTGCCGCTGCCGCCCGCCTCGGTGGGCGACCGGCAGGGCCGCACCAGCTGGCTGGAGACCGACGAGCTGCGCGAGGTGCCGCTGTCGGCCTTCCGCCGCCGGGCCGGCACGGTGGACCGGCAGGTCTGGTCCCGCGCGCAGCAGGCCCTGCAACGCGGCTAGGGGCTCAGTCCCGGAGCCGGCCCTCCAGCACCGCTAGGGGCTCTCAGGCCCAGAGCTGGCCCTGCAGCGCCTCGACGGCCGCCTCGGTGGTCTCCGCGGTGTAGATGCCGGTGGACAGGTACTTCCAGCCGCCGTCGGCGACCACGAACACGATGTCGGCACGCTCCCCGGCCGCCGCGGCCTTGCGGCCGACGCCGATCGCGGCGTGCAGGATCGCGCCGGTCGAGACGCCCGCGAAGATGCCCTCCTGCTGGAGGAGTTCACGGGTGCGGCGGACGGCGTCCGCGGAGCCGACCGAGAAGCGGGTGGTGAGCACCGCGGCGTCGTACAGCTCGGGGACGAAGCCCTCGTCGAGGTTGCGCAGCCCGTACACCAGGTCGTCGTAGCGGGGTTCGGCGGCGACGATCCGCACGCCGGGGACCTTCTCGCGCAGGTAGCGGCCGACGCCCATCAGGGTGCCGGTGGTGCCGAGGCCGGCCACGAAGTGGGTGACGGTCGGCAGGTCGGCGAGGATCTCGGGGCCGGTGGTGGCGTAGTGGGCGCCCGCGTTGTCGGGGTTGCCGTACTGGTAGAGCATGACCCAGTCCGGGTGCTCGGCGGCGATCTCCTTGGCGATCCGGACGGCGGTGTTGGAGCCGCCGGCGGCCGGCGAGGGGATGATCTCGGCGCCCCACATGCGGAGCAGTTCGCGCCGTTCCTCGCTGGTGTTCTCGGGCATCACGCAGACCATCCGGTAGCCCTTGAGCTTGGCGGCCATGGCGAGCGAGATGCCGGTGTTGCCGCTGGTGGGTTCCAGGATGGTGCAGCCGGGGGTGAGCCGGCCGTCAGCCTCGGCCCGCTCGATCATGTGCAGCGCCGGGCGGTCCTTGATCGAGCCGGTGGGGTTGCGGTCCTCCAGCTTGGCCCAGAGCGTCACCTGCCCGTCGGTGTTGCCCGGGACGGTCGCGGACAGCCGCGGCAGGCGGACCAGCGGGGTGTTGCCGACGGCTTCGAGCGGGCTGTCGTAACGCAAGGGGGGCCTCCGGCCACGGCGGTGGGGGTGCGGAAGGGCGCCCTCACCGCCCGCCGCGGGGCGGGCGGTGAGGGCGGGAGGTCAGCGGGCTCCGCCGGCCACGGCGGGCAGGATGGTGACGCTGTCGCCGTCGGCGAGGGCGGTGGAGATGCCCTCCAGGAAGCGGACGTCCTCGTCGTTCAGGTAGACGTTGACGAAGCGGCGCAGCTCGCCGCCCTCGACCAGGCGGGCGGCGATGCCCGGGTGGCGGGCGTCGAGGTCGGTGAAGAGTTCCCCGAGGTTGCTGCCGGTGCCCTCGACGGCCTTGGCGCCGTCGGTGTAGGTGCGGAGGATGGTCGGGATGCGGACCTCGATGGCCATGGGTGCGCTCCTGTGCGAGTCGTGAGGTGGGTGGGCCGCGGCGGGCGCGGCGGGGAGGGTGGTCCCGGGGCTCGGCGTCGCCGGCAGGCGGTGGGCCCGGGTGGGGCGGGGCGGCTCAGCGCGAACGCGCGGGCGTGCCGGGACAGATCGCACTGGCGAGCCGGCACAGGTCGACGTGCAGGCGCGCCACGAGGCGGGTGCCCGGGGCCTGGTTGCTCACATCGACGGAACGCATGGGCTCATCGTATAGATTCCCCGGCCCGCTCCTCCATGCCCGTCTCGGGATCCGGATGTTCCTGTTTCTCGGGCTGAGACGACACGGGCCCGCCGACCGCTCGCGGGCGGTCGGCGGGCCGCGCCCAGGTGGGTGCTGGTCAGGCCGGGTAGGCCTCGACGACCTGGACGTCTTCCTCTGTGATCTCGCCGTCCACGATGCGGAACGAGCGGAACTGGAACGGGTCGTCCTCGCCGTTGCCGTCGGCGGTGGAGACCAGGACGTAGTGGGCGAACGGCTCGGAGGCGTAGCTCACGTCGGTGCGCGAGGGGTAGGCCTCGGTGGCGGTGTGCGAGTGGTAGACGATCACCGGCTCCTCGTCGCGGTCGTCCATCTCGCGGTAGAGCTTGAACAGGTCGCCCGAGTCGAACTCGTAGAAGGTGGGCGAGCGGGCCGCGTTGAGCATCGGGATGAACCGTTCGGGCCGTCCGCTGCCGGCCGGTCCGGCGACCACGCCGCAGGCCTCGTCCGGGTGGTCGGCGCGGGCGTGGGCCACGATCCGGTCGCGGAGTTCTCGGGTGATGGTCAGCATGCGGTCAGGATAGCCACGCCCCGGCGGGTGTCCGCCGGGGCGTCCGGAGCGCGGTCACCGGGTGTCCGCCACCTGGGCGCGGCGGCCCGGCGCCGGCGGTTCAGCCGCCGTCGCGCACGTGCAGGTGGTCGTGGGCGACGCCGTGGGCGGCCCGCGGGTTGCGGCGCTTGAGCACCTGGTAGCCGATCACCAGCAGGACGGCCCAGCCCGGGAAGACGTACAGCGAGATCCGGTTGACCGAGTCGAACGCGATCAGCACCACGACCAGGGCGAGGAAGGCGAGCGCGGTCCAGCTGGTCCAGGCGCCGCCGGGCGCCTTGAAGGTGGGCGGCGGCAGGTGGCCGGCCCGCCAGGCCTTGCGGTAGCGGATCTGGCAGATCAGGATCATCGCCCAGGTCCACAGGCCGCAGACGGTGGCGACGGAGGTGATGTACTCGAACGCCTTGGCCGGGACGAGGTAGTTGAGCACCACGCCGACGCCCATCAGCAGGCAGGAGAGGGTGATCGCGAAGGCCGGGGTGCGGTGGGAGTTGAGCTTGGTGAGCTGCCCCGGGGCCTGGCCGCGCAGGGCGAGGTCGCGCAGCATCCGGCCGGTGGAGTACATGCCGGAGTTGCAGGAGGAGAGCGCGGCGGTGAGCACCACGAAGTTGATGATGCCGGCCGCGGCCGGGATGCCGATCTTGCCGAAGGCGGCCACGAACGGGCTGACGCCGGGCTGGAACTCGGTCCACGGCACGAGCGAGAGGATGATCACCAGCGCGCCGATGTAGAACAGCATGATGCGCCAGGGCAGGGTGTTGATGGCGCGCGGCAGGGTCTTCTCGGGGTTCTCGCTCTCCCCGGCGGTGACGCCGACGAGTTCGACGCCCAGGTAGGCGAACATGACGATCTGCAGCGTCATCACGGTGGCGCCGATGCCCTTGGGGAAGAAGCCGCCGTCCTGCCACAGGTGGGTGATCGACGCGGTGTCACCGGCCTTGCTGAAGCCGAGGGTGAGCACCCCGATGCCGATCAGGATCATGCCGATGATGGCGGTGACCTTGACCATCGAGAACCAGAACTCGATCTCGCCGAACAGCTTCACCGAGATCAGGTTGGCCGCGTAGAGGATCACCAGGAAGGTCAGCGCACTGGCCCACTGCGGGATGTCGGGCGCCCAGAACCTCACGTACACGGCGGCGGCGGTGGTCTCCGCCATGCCGGTGACCACCCAGAACAGCCAGTACGTCCAGCCGGTCACGTAGCCGGCGAAGGGGCCGAGGAACTCGCGTGCGTACTCGGCGAAGCTGCCGGAGACCGGGCGGTAGGTGAGGAGTTCGCCGAGGGCGCGCATGATCACGAAGATCGCCACGCCGGCGACGGCGTAGGAGAGGATCAGGCTCGGGCCGGACCGGGAGATCGCGGTGCCCGCGCCGAGGAACAGGCCGGTGCCGATGGCACCGCCGATCGCGATCATCTGGATCTGGCGGCTTCCCAGCCCCCGGTGATAGCCCTCCTCGTCCGGTTTCGCGTCGACCACGTCGTCGTACAGCTGCTCGGCCATGGTGCACCGTCCTGGGTGGGTCTCGTGGGGTGGAGAAGTCGTACCACGCAGGGTTCGGATAGCGGTGTTCATCTGAGCGTTATTTGAGCATGACCTGCTAGGGTTTGCCCGATTTACACAGAAATGCCCCGGCCATCCGTCCACATATTGGACGAATCGACCGGGGCTTGCCCGGAAGCGGGCAGGATCAGTCCGCAATCGCCTCCAGGAGCGTCTCCTGGAGCGCTCCCAGCCAGACGTACGCCATCACCAGCGGCTTGCGGTCGTCCTCGTCCGGCAGCTCGTAGAGCTCCTCGTCGTCCTCGCTGACCTCCAGCTGGACGCCCAGGGTCAGCCGCAGGTCGTTGAGCGCACCCAGCCAGCGCAGGCCGTCGGCGGGGTCCAGCTTGACCACCCCGCCCTCGCCGCCGAGCCGGTCGAGCATCCGGACGACGTGCAGGGCGTCCTCGCGCTTGCGGGTCCGCAGGTCCACCTCGGTGTAGCGGCGGAACTCGCCGGAGGCGGCCCGGCTCTCCTGGTCCTGCGGCCCGGCCGGGTCGCCGTAGGCGTCCGGGAAGAGCCGGGCGAGCATCGGGTTGGCCGGCGCCTCGGTCGGGCCCTCGGCGAACAGCGCGGCCAGCGGATCGCCGCCGTCCCCGCCCGGGCCGGGCCCGATCAGCTGCAGGATCCCCACCTCCAGGGAGCGCAGGATGGAGGCCTCCACCTCGTCCAGCGCGATCGCCGCGCTCCCGCCGCCGGCACTCTCGAACAACCCAGCCATGTCTATCGGTCAGCCCGTCTTCGTCGTCTCGGGTGGGGTACCGGCTCCGCGGCCGGTCGCGGCGCGGCCCGTCCTGCTGCGGTCGGTCGTGCCGCGGTCAGTCGTGCTGCAGCGTCGCCCAGAGGCCGTAGCCGTGCATCGCCTGGACGTCGCGCTCCATCTCCTCGCGGGAGCCGCTGGAGACCACCGTCCGGCCCTTGGTGTGCACCTCCATCATCAGCTTCCTGGCCTTGTCCTTCGGGTAGCCGAAGTAGGCCTGGAAGACGTACTGGACGTAGCTCATCAGGTTCACCGGGTCGTTGTGCACGATGGTCACCCAGGGCGTGTCCGGCTCCACCACCGGTAGTCCTTCGACCTCCGGGCGCTCGATCTCCACGGGCGCGACACTCACCGCCGGGTCCTCCTCGCTGCGCAGTCCGTCCACGCCTCTTCAGCCCCATGCTGCCATCCGGGGGACCCCCGGGCGATTCCGGCCCGGCTCGCAGCACGAGAAATCGTCACTCTGACGCTAAGTGGTAGTAGCATCATCCGCATGGACGCCACTTCAGTGCGCGCGGCCGGTTCGACCGCGCTCCTCACCGACCGCTACGAGCTCACCATGCTGCAGGCCGCCCTGCGCAGCGGGGCCGCGCACCGCCGCTCCGTGTTCGAGGTGTTCACCCGCCGCCTGCCCAGCGGTCGCCGCTACGGCGTCATGGCCGGCACCGGCCGGGTGCTCGACGCCATCGAGAACTTCAGCTTCACCACCCCGCAGCTCGACTGGCTGGCCGGCCAGGACGTGGTCGACGAGGACACCCTGCGCTACCTCGCCGACTACCGCTTCACCGGCGACATCCACGGCTACCCCGAGGGCGAGGTCTACTTCCCCGGCTCGCCGCTGCTCACCGTCGAGGGCAGCTTCGCCGAGGCGGTGATCCTGGAGACGGTGATCCTCTCGATCCTCAACCACGACTCCGCGATCGCGGCCGCCGCCTCCCGGATGACCGCCTCCGCCGGCGGCCGCCCGGTGATCGAGATGGGCGCCCGGCGCGCCCACGAGCAGGCCGCCGTCGCCGCCGCCCGGGCCGCCTACGTGGCCGGCTTCGCCGCCACCTCCGACCTGGAGGCCGGCTTCACCCACGGCATCCCGACCACCGGCACCGCCGCCCACGCCTTCACCCTCGTCCACGACAGCGAGCGGGACGCCTTCCGCGCGCAGATCGCCTCCATGGGCAAGGGCACCACGCTGCTGGTCGACACCTTCGACCTGCGCGAGGCCGTCCGCACCGCCGTCGAGGTGGCCGGCCCCGAACTGGGCGCCGTCCGGATCGACTCCGGCGACCTCACCCTGCTGGCCCACCGGGTCCGCCGCCAGTTGGACGACCTCGGCGCCACCAAGACCCGGATCATCGTCACCTCCGACCTCGACGAGTACGCCATCGCCGCGCTCGCCGCCGCCCCGGTGGACGGCTACGGCGTCGGCACCAGCCTGGTCACCGGCAGCGGCCACCCGACCTGCGCGATGGTCTACAAGCTGGTCGCCCGCGCCGAGAGCGCGGACGGGCCGCTGGTGCCGGTGGCCAAGCGCGCGGCCGGCGGCAAGACCAGCATCGGCGGCCGCAAGTGGGCCGCCCGCCGGCCCGACGCCGACGGCGTCGCCGAGGCCGAGGTGGTCGGCACCGGAGCGGTCCCCGCCGACCTGGAGCCGCACCTGATGCAGGTGCCGCTGGTGCGGGCCGGCCGGGCCGTCGGCCGCGAACCGCTCACCGCCGCGCGCGAACGGCACATCCGGGCCCGGGCCGCGCTGCCGCTCTCGGCCACCCAGCTCTCCAAGGGCGACCCGGTCCTGTCGACCGAACTCGTGCTCTGACCCCGCCCCGGCCGACCGGCGCGGACCGGGGGACGACCCCGGGGCCGTCCGCCGGTCCGCCGGTTCGCCGGTCCGCCACGGTTCGCCGTGCCGCCGGTTCCGGGCCGCCGGTCCGCCGCGGTTCGCCGGTTCGCGCCGGGAGCCGGCCCGGGGTCCGCCCCAGGCCTTCCGCCCCCGCACGCCACTCCCTAGAGTCAGCCGTAGAGTTCCCCCGGAGCTCCCCGAGAACCCCCGAGCCCCGCCGCGGGCCGAGTACTCCCGAGGGCTCCCCCCACCAGGGCGCCACCACGGCCGCCCCCCACATCCGAGGATGCGAGCCATGCACCGGGCACTGATCGTCGTCGACGTGCAGAACGACTTCTGCGAGGGCGGCAGTCTGGCCGTCGCCGGCGGCGCCGAGGTGGCCGCCGCCATCACCGATCTGATCGCCGAGTCCTCCCCCGGCTACCAGCACATCCTCGCCACCCGCGACCACCACATCGACCCGGGCGACCACTTCTCCAGCGAGCCCGACTACGTCACCAGCTGGCCGGTGCACTGCGTGGCCGGCACCGAAGGCGTGGGCTTCCACCCCAACTTCGCCCCGTCCGTCATCTCCGGCGCGGTCGAGGCGGTCTTCGACAAGGGCGCCTACTCGGCGGCGTACAGCGGTTTCGAGGGGCTGGACGAGAACAACCGCGGCCTGGTGGAGTGGCTGCGCGAACGGCAGGTCGACGAGATCGACGTGGTCGGCATCGCCACCGACCACTGCGTCCGGGCCACCGCCCTGGACGCCGCCAGGGCCGGCTTCACCACCCGTGTCCTGCTCGACCTCACCGCCGGGGTCGCGCCGGCGACCACCACCGCCGCGCTCGCCGAACTGCGGGCCGCCGGGGTCGAGTTGGTCGGCGCCCCGGTGGTTCGGGCGTAGCCCCGGCTCCGGCTCCGGTTCGGGAGCGGCCCCGGCCCCGGACGCGGGTACCGGCGGATCCGGACCGGAGCTAACCGACCATCAACTCCACCACGTCCGAACCGCCCACCCGGTGGGCCTCGCGCAGTTCGGCGCCGATCGCGTCCCGGTCGGCCGCGAGCCGGGCGCCGGAGACGTACACCACCCGGATCCCCAGGTACTCCATCCGGTGCTGGCCGCCGCGCACCCAGGCGGCCTCGCCCTCGCTGACGCAGCGCAGGTCCGAGTCCACCTCCACGGCGACGCCCTGCTCCGGCCAGTAGAGGTCCGGGACGGCGATGTACGTGCCGCCGCGCATCCGCAGCTCGGGGCCGACCAGCGGGACGGGCAGCAGGCACTCGTCCACCAGTTCGCCGACCCGCTCCAGGACGAAGTCCCGCTCACCGGCCAGCAGTTCGTCCAGGGCGGCGCGCACCCCGGGCTCGCCGGTCAGCCCGGAATCGGTCAGCTCGGAGGCCAACTCCCGTACGGTGCAGGGGCCTTCTGGCCGCGAGACGGACTCGCGCAGCAGCTCCCGCACCGGCACCGGGGCGCCACCCTCCTCCGCGGTCCACTCGCACAGCGCGTCCGCGACCGCCCGGGCGACCGGCGCGCAGGCCAGCCCGTGCACCGATCGGGCCACCAACTCCCGTTCGGTGCGCCGGATCCGCACCTCTCCGGCGTCCTTCAGTCGGCGCTGGCGGGGCACCAGGACGTCCACCCCGGTCACCGCCGGCAGCCGGGGCACCGCGGCGAAGCCGTACAGCGCGAGCGCGGCCGCACCGGTGATCACCGCGCCCTCGCGGCGGCCCTCCTCGCGACCGTTCTGCGCCGCGTACAGCAGGGCGGCCCACATCCGCTGCTCCGGGGTCGGCCCGTCGGACTGCAGCAGGTACACCCGGGGCAGCAGCCGCCGCCAGGGCCCGCCGCGACGGCAGTGCTCGGTGATGACCCGGGCCGGCACGCCCCGGGCGCGCAACTGGCTCGCGGTGACGACGTTCTGTTGACGCTTCGCCAGCTCCTCCAGGGACGGCGGCGGCGTGGGAATCCGGTAGCTCATGCGGACACCATCCCCAACCGCTCCGACCCGCCACCGGCCACCTGACGCACTGTTACCCAACCGTCGCGAAACCGGGATCAGCTCGCACTAAAGTCCCCATACCCTCACTCAATCGGAGTAATTGACGGTCGTCAGGTTGTCATATCTGATCGAAACCGATCGCCCACCAGGCCGCCTGACCCAGAGTGACCAAAGGCATACGCCGGGAGACCCTTCAGGCGTCAAACCCGCCCCGGGAATTGCCTAGGCTTGCGTCATGTCACGTGACGAGACCGCCGGCCTCCGCGCGGCCCAGCTCCGCCTTGGCCGTCTGCCCGGATACGTCCGCCGCCCGGACCCGGCCCGCCGCAGCGGCGAACAGGGCCATACGTACAAGAAGGGCTGGGAGGTCCGCTTCACCGCCCGCAGCGAGGCCGAGATAGCCGAGATCCGCGACCTCGTGGTCGCCGCCGGGTTCGCCCCGGCCAGACCCTTCTTCAAAGGCCACCAGCTCATCCAGCCGGTCTACGGCATGGCCGCCGTCCAGGCCTACCTGGCCGCGAGACAGGCGGCCGAGGAACACGCCGCCCGCACCGCGCTCGGCCGCCGCCGACGAACCGCCGGCGGACACCCCGCCACCGGACACCCCACCGGCGCCGCACACCCCGCCACCACCGGGCACCCCGGCAGCGCCGCGCACCGGTGCGAACGCGAGGAGGCCCCCGCCGAGGCCGCTGCGGCCGCCCAACTCGCCCGGCGGCGGGCCATCGAGTCCTTCCCCGCCCAGGTCGAACGGAGCAGCGCCGTCGACGACCGCCTCTCCCCGACGGAGGCCCGACCGCAGTCCTGACGGCAGACCACCCCACCCGCGCCTCGGCCCCCGGGCCTGACGGCCCCAGGCCGCCGAGGCGTGGCCGACGTGCACGGTGGCGGCCAGCAGGCGCGGGACCGCCCGGATCAGCGCCTGCTCCGCCCCCTCGGCCACCCGGTGCGCCGCCGCCACGGCGAGCGCACCGCCCACCATCACCGCCGCCTCTGCCCGCCACGCCCGCCTCGCACCCACCGCCCACACCCGGGCCGCGCGCCCCCGGTGGAGACATGCACGGCGGCGCCCATCCGGCCCGTCACGCCACGCCGGTGCGGGCGCGACCGAAGGTGTGGTTGCGCGGATGGTTGTGCGGCCGCAGCTTCGCGCCCTGGGCGTGGACGCCAGCCTCCATAAGCCCTACGGTGGCACATCAACCGTCCTGCAACCACGGCCCTTCTGCACCCCCTGACCAGCCGCGACGCGCTCGCAACTACGCCCCCCGCACCACTGCGCCACCCTCCCCCACCGATCCCCCGCCCGGCCGCCCCACCACCGCCACACCACCGCGCCCCACCGGTCGACACCGGAACCGGCCGAGCGGCGGCGGGTTCCGGGCATTCAATCCGATTGGTAACCCAGCGCACCGAGGGCATATCGTAGAGTGAGCGCAGATGATCGACCGTCAGCTACCCATCTCCCTTTCCGAGAAGCCGAGATGACCAACCGTCACGCGAGTTCCGCCGAGCCGCCCCCGAGGCCCGGTGAACCGGAGGACGTACCACTGGAGTTCGCCGCCTTCTGCGAACTCCACCGCCCCCGGTACCTCAGCTACGCCCGGGTGTGGCTGACCGAGCACAGCAGCGCGGCCACCGCCGTCCAACAGGCGTTCGCCGAAATCGCCGTGCAATGGCGTGAGTTGCTGGGAAGCTCCAACCCCACCGCGAACGCCTGGCAGATCCTGCGCAGCACCGTCGCCGACCACACCCGGCACGTGCCCGCCGCACCGGACCGCCACCCCGCCGACGACGACCTGGCGATCCTGCACTACGTCGTCGGCCTCGCCGCCCCCGAGATCGCCGACGTCATCGGCACCGACACCGCCAGCGTCGCCGGCCGACTCCGGCGCACCATGCTGTGGGAGGCCTCCGGCTGGTGAGCCCCTCAGACCCGCTCACCCGTCACGTCGAACAAGTGATGCACCGGGTCGTGGATCAGATAACGGGCGAACGACTCCACCGTGAACCGCGCCCCGTCACCACGGCCCCCGGTCCGCCCCCACTGCTCGCCCGCCACCCGCCCGAACGCCGCCGCCAGCGCCTCCCCGGCCGCCGCCAACTCCCCGGCCACCACCGCCGGCACCTGCTCCCCGTACCGCTCGGCGACCGCCGTCTCGTCCTGGTCCCAGTTCGGGAACAGCGGGTCGACCTCGGCCAGCATCAGGTCCAACCGGACCCGGAACAGCCGGAACACGTCCCGGACATGGCACGCGTACTCCAGCCCCGACCACACCCCCGGCCGCGGCCGCCGCCGCAAACCCTCCTCGGCCCCGGCCAACAACCCCACCCAGGCCTCCGCATTGGCCCGGACCATCCCGGCGACGTCCTCCCGCACCACCGCCGGAACGTCCAGCCCACAATCCGGACACGCGCGTTCCAACACCCACGTCCAGTCCTTGCCGTCCGGAACGACCACACCCACCGGATCCACGCCACGCTCAGAAGCACTCATGGCCCCAGCATGGCCACCCCACCACCCGCCCCACCAGCGGCAAGGACGCCAACCGTCACCAAAATGCTGCCACCCCGCCCGCAGCACTCAGCCGCCCGCACCCCTACGCCGCCGCACCCGCACCACCCACACCACGACCGCCACCACCCCGCCGACCAGCACCCCCCACAACGCCACCCCCACCGCAACCCCGACCCCGAACCAGCCGCCCCCACCAGCCCCACCGGCCCCAGCCGCAGGCACCACGGCCTCGCCACCCGGCGGCTCCGTCACCCCGTCCCCCGCAGCCCCCTGCGACTCCGCCCGCCCCACCAACGGATTCTCCCGGGACCCGCCGTCCACCCCCGGATCGGCCTCCAACGCCTTCGCCGGCGCCAGCACCCCGAAGCCGTACCTGCTCCCCGGCACCGCCGACCCGTCCTGCGGCGGCGTGGCAGTCCTGATCATCCGATTGATCACCTGCCCCGCCGAAAGCTCCGGATACTTCGCCCGGATCAACGCGGCGGTGGCGGAGACGTAGGCCACGCCATCGGAGGTCCCCTGGCTGATGCCATAGCTCGAAGTGGACTTCACCGACGCGTGGTAGATCTCCACTCCTGGGGCTGCCAGTGTGGTTTCGGGTCCAGCAGTCGCTTTACTCCACAGCTTCCCCTGCTCGTCGACCGCGGTCACGGCGACCACACCTGGGAATGCGGCGGGGTACTCGACGGAGTTGCTTTCACCGTTCCCGGTGGCTCCGACGAGGACGACGTCCTTGGACACCGCATAGTCGATCGCCGCACGAGCCCGTGAATCGAGCCCTGAGTACCCGCCGATCGACATGTTGATGACCTTCGCGCCATGGTCGGTCGCATACCGCACGGCAAGCGCGATGTCGGACTGGTCGAGTTGCGGAGATTCGCCATTGGTCCTGATCCGCACCGGAAGAATCTTGGCCTTCGGCGCAAGACCTACGACTCCGGCCTGGTTTCCATGCCCGTGACCCGCGATAAGACTTGCGATGCCGGTCCCATGGCCGAGCGAGTCGGTCCTGCCATCGGATCCCGCTCCGGAGAAGTCAGCACCGGGCAACACTTGTCCCGTCAGGTCTTGGTGATCCGGCATCACCCCGCTGTCGACAACCGCGACGACAACACCCTCACCCTGGCTCTGGGGCCAGATCCGTCGCTCGACGTCGAAGGTGCGCAGCACCCACTGCGAGTCCCGGACCTGGTCAGCCGCCGCAGGAGAAGCGGCTACCCCCCACAGCACCGCCCCGGCAATCAGTACGCCCGCGCTGCGTACCAGTCGGCCACTCGACAAGTTCACCCCAGTCAGCGATTCGCCCCCAGGCTCTCCGTCCTCCGGGACATCTGGATCGTTCTTTCAGTACATCGGCGGAGATCATTCATTCCACCACGTTCGGATTGACCTGCTTGTCCGACTCCCAGGTCTCGGCGTCTTCGACAAGGTAGTCGGGCCGTTTGCCGCCCTTCTCCTTGTCACTCCTACTGCGCCGGCCGTCCCCCATTCCCACCAGCGGGCCCATACCGCCCGTCGTTCCCGACCCGGGCTCACCCCTGACCCGGTTCCGCGCTCCGAGCCCGGAGCCTCCTTCGGTGAAGGCCTGTCGACCACCCTCACGTTCTCCTGGACGACCGCCTCCTCCGACGACGCCACCGGACCGGCCTGGGAAGCTGCTTTCGAACCTACCGTCCGGAGCCGCTCGACCGACCGCTTCGAGGCGGCCCTCCACTGCACCTGTGCTTGGAGGCCTCCCCGTTCGTTGTGCCGGACCGGCCATCTCGTTCTCCCGGCCGATCACGCCCTTGGCAGCGGCCTCACGACCGATCTCGTAGCCACCCGCACCGACCACCTGCCCTTGGGGCCCCTTCGGCACTCCAGGACCGTCGCCTGGCGTCACGGGGAACGAACTGCTGGCAGGTGCGCCACCCGCGCTCGGAGCCGTTCCCGTTGGTGTGGCATCGATACCGGTTCCGATTCCAGGTCCGACACCCGATCCCAGAACTTCCCCACTCGCGGCACCGGAAACAGCATGGTGCCCGGATAGCAGCGGCTTGGGCTCCACTTGCGCGGTTCCTCCCCTGATCCCGGCGTCGGTCGGTACCACCGTCCTGATCACGTTCGAACGTGGTGCTGTGGACTTCCCGACGGACTTCCGGGCCTGCGGCGCCGAACCAGCCCCCCTCGCCGAAGCCACTCGGTCACCGGAGACGACCGCACCGGCCATCGCGGCACCCGCCGCTGCGGCCGAACCATCGGGCTCGGAATTGGTTGGCGCATCTCTGTCCTCGTTGCGAACAGGACTTTTCGCCGGGGTTCCCGGTGGGGGTGGTGGCTTCAGGGTGGGGGTGGCGATGCGGTAGTGCATGGCGAGGGTTTGCATGACGGTGGCGGCTTCGGCTTTTCGGCGGTCGGCGACGGGGATGTGTTCGTCGTCGCCGCCGAAGACGGAGGAGACGCCGTCGCCGACGGTGTCCTTGACCTTTTCCCAGGTGCTGGGTTCCTCGGGCATGTCGCGTTTGGCCTTGGCGATGGCCTCGGACATGTTGTGGAGGGTGTTGGCCGCGTCGTTGGCGTAGGAGGCGGCGTTGTTGATGCTGTCGGCGAGGTGGAGCATGCGGGTGTGGAAGGCGTCGCTGGTGGTGCCTTCCCAGGTGACGGCGGCTTCGGTGCTGGCCCGGGTGAGGGTGGCGCGGATGGCCTTGAGGGTGTCGGCGGCGTGGCGCCAGGGGTCGCCGGCGGCCATGACTTCGCCGGGGTTGAGGGCCTGGGCCATGGCGCGGAGTTGGGCGTGGCTGTAGGTGGTGAAGTCGGTGTAGGCCATGGGGGGTTCGCCTCCGTTCGGGCTCGGCCGGTGGTGGCCGGGGGTCAGGGGGCGGGTGGGGCGACGGTGCGCTCGTAGGCGGCCTTGCTGCCGGCGGAGGGGTTGGCGACGGACCAGCCGTCGTCGCCGAGTTCGAGTTTCTTCGCGGTGTGCCGGTCGTGTTCCTCGTAGCTGGTGGCGGTGAGTTCGGCGTTCTTCTGGGCTTCGTCGACGGCTTGTTGGAGTTGGTCGAGGACGTCGCGCAGGCCGTCGCGCATGGTGTTGTAGCGGTTGTGGATCTCGGTGGCTTCGGCGAAGGTGCCGAAGGCGGTCCTGCCGATGCCGCTGCGTCCGTGGGTGCCGGTGCCATCGGCGTGGTGCTGGAATTCGGCGAGGAGGAGCCGGACTTGGGCGGCGAAGGCGCGGAGTTGTTCGACCTCGACGCGGTAGCCCCGGCCGGCGCCTCCGGTCGTGCCGGTTCCTGTTGCCACTTCGGCGCCTCCCCCGTGCGTCCGTGGGTCGCTGCCGGGGTGGGGCCCCGGTGTCTCATGTCTAACACACGGGGCCCGAATTCCGCCTGGTACCTGGTCAGTTCGCAGGCGTCCTGGCGTGGAGGGCGTCGGCGAGGGCGCGGCGGCAGAGGGAGTCGGCGTGCCGGGTGGTTTCGGGGAGCCGGTAGTGGGGGGCGAGTTGGAGGGTGGTGCGGACGGCGGTGTCGAGGCTGATGCGGTGGCCGATGGAGACGTAGACGGGTTTGACGCCGGGCCGGGTGCGGAGGGCGCGGCCGACTTCTTCGCCGGTGGCGGGGTCGGTGAGCGGGGTGGTGGAGCCGCGGGGGGTGTCGGGGTCGTGGTGGTGGAAGGTGAAGGGGGTTTTGGCGACGCCGAGGGTGCGCAGGCCGGTGAGGACGCCGAGGTGGCTGGCGAGGCCGAGGCGGCGGGGGTGGGCGAGGCCGTAGCCGTCGCAGACGACGGTGTCGGGGGTGCGGGTGAGGGCGGCGAGGGCGTCGAGGACGGCGGGGAGTTCGCGGAAGGCGAGCAGTCCGGGGGTGTAGGGGAAGGGGATGCGGCCGACGGCGGTGGACTGTTCGACGACGGCGAGGGTGTCGTGGTCGAGGAGGACGGCTGCGGCGGCGACGAGGTCGTGTTCGTCGTCGTAGGCGACGTCGACGCCGGCGATGAGCCGCCCGACCCCGCCACCGCCGCCGGAACCGGAACCTGAGCCTGAGCCGGAACCGTCGGGGTCGTCGGAGTCGTGGGTCTGGACGAGGGGGCGCAGGCGTTCCTGTTCGGCGAGTGCCTGGGCTTCGGTGGTGGGCCAGTCGGCGGGGATGGGCACGGGTGTTCCCCCGGGTGGGTGGGGCGGGCGCGGTCGGGTTCACCGTACCGAGGGGCGGACGACCCCGGGGTGAGCCTGTGCGCCCCCCGTGCTCCCGGTCCGGCGGGTTAGCCTGGACTTACCGAACTCCCTTGCCGGGCAGCACTTCTGGGACCGGCGCCATTCCCGCTCGTTCCCCCCGACGTGCGAAGGACCCCCCGCCATGCCGCGTCCGTCCGCTGCCCAGTACTGCCTCGGCTCGTTCACCGTCGTCGCCGCCACCGTGGCGCTGCTGGCCGTTTCGGGCGCCTCGGGCGTCCTGGAGGTCGCGGTGCTGGAGGGGTTCGCGCTGGCGCTCGGCACCGTGGTGACGGTGTTGTCGCTTGCCGTGTCCGGCCGGTCGGCGGCGAGGTCGGGAGCGGCCTCCCCGGCCCCGGCCGGACACGAGTACGCCCGGCAGCGCTAGCAAGCCAGTCCGCCGCCGGGCGCCCGCGGCCCGCTCGACCGGTCAGTCGGTGGTGACCACCACGGTCTTCGCGGCCTTGTCGTGGATGCACTGCCGGTAGGGCTTGTCGAAGACGCCGAACATCCCGTCGATGATCCACCAGAAGGCGGCGCAGCAGATCACGGCCGGGAGGATGTAGACGGCCGCGCGGGTCCAGGCGGCGCTCTGGGTGGGCTTGTTGCCGTCGATCAGCATGGCGACGCGGACGTGCATCGCCTTCTTTCCGAGGGTCTGGCCGTCCCGGCCGAGCATCAGGCCCTCGTAGAGGAGGTAGATGCCGCAGCCGAGCCAGAACGCGCCGACCTCGCCGGAGCGGTTGCTGAAGTCCGCGAAGGGGGCCACCACGATCACGGCGACGGCCTGGACGAGGAGGTAGTCGATCAGGCGGGCGACGATGCGCCTGGGCCAGCTGCCGATCGGCGGCATGCCGGGGACGGGTCCGGCGCCGGGGGTTCCGTAGCCGGTGGGGCCGTAGCCGGGCGGGGGCTGGTCGTAGGGGCTCTGGCCGTAGGGGCTGCCGCCGGGCGGGCTCTGACCGCCGGTCGGGCCGCCGTAGGTGCCGCCGTACGCGCCGGGGCCGTCGGACGGGGTGCCGGAGGTGCCGTCGGACGGGCCGCCGGCGGGCGGCGGGGCGGACGGCGGGTTCGGGTCCGACGGCGGGTTCGGGTTCGACGGCGGGTTCGGGTTCGACGGCCGGTCTTCCGGCGTGCCGCCGCCCGGCTGCGGGGGCTGCTTGTCGAAGGAGGGCTGGCCGCCCCCCTCCGGCTGGGAGCCTGAGGGGTCGTGAGTGCTCATCCGTCGAGTAGAACATCACACATTCTCGCCTTTTGGGACATTCTGTCCGTTTTGCTGCCAGGGCCGGACGGCGCCTCCGCTCCGGATGATGCCTGCGCGCCGGGAGCCGGCCGCCACGCCGGGAGGCCTCAGCCGCGGACCACCCGGGTGCGGGCGGCCCGGTCCTGCCAGCCTCGCCGGGCCGGGCGGTCGAACACGGGCCAGACCAGGCCGACGAGCAGCAGCAGGCCGAGCTGCCGCACGGCCCACCGGAGCAGCGAGCGGCCGAGGCTCAGCCTGGTCCGGGCGGCGGGGGCGGCGGCGTCCGCCACCCGGATCCGGGCCAGCCGTTTGCCGAAGGTCTGGCCGGTGCGGGCGGTCGGCAGCACCTCGTAGAGCAGGCTGACGAAGAGCAGGATGCCGAGCAGGACCGCGACCTTGCCCAGCACCACGTCGTCCACCAGCCAGACCTGGACCTGACGCCGGGTGAGGGAACTGGCCATCCTGGCCTGGTCGAGCTTCTGCTGGAGGTGCTCGGACGCGGAGCGGCCGAGCGGGATTCCGGCGGCGACGGCGACCACGAGGAGTACGACGGTGTCCACGGCGCGCGCGGCCAGCCGGCGTCCGAGCCCGGCGGGCGTCGCGGAAGCGGGCACGGTGGGGGCGGGCACCGTGGGGGCAGGCTCGGCCGGGGCGGGTCGGCGCCGCGCGACGGCCTCCCGGGCCGGGCGCACGACCGGCAGCGACCCGGCGGGCGCGGCAGGCGCGGGAGCCCGGCCCTGGGCCCGGACCGGAACCGCTCCCGCGGCGACCGGCGCGGCCGGGGCCGGTACGGCGGGCTCGGACGCGGGCTCGACGGCACGCCCGGCCCCGCGCACAGCCGCCGGAACGGGCGCCGCGACGGGCGACGGCGCCTCCCGCACCGCCACCGCCGCCGGGACGGTCGCGGGCGCTCCGGAGGCGGCGGCCACCTCCGCCCCGACCGAAGCGGCGGCCGGCATGCCGGCCGAAGCCCGGACCGGAAAAGCAACCGAAGCGCGGACCTGCCTCGCGCGCCCCTCTTCCTCATCGGGCGCCCCCGAAAGCACCCCCCAGGAGATCCGGTGCGGCTCGCCATCCGCTTCCATCAGCCCCCGCTGCGCCGGCGGAACGGCCTGCCAGCCAGGCTCCTCCACCTCGCCCTGGCCGGCCGCACCCCCGACCGCCGAAACCTCGACCACCGGTTCGCCATGGACCTCTTCGCCTAGGACCGGCTCGTCGAAGACCGCCTCCTCGAAGACCGGCACCTCGACCGCCGCCGCCGGCTCCGGCCCGGACGCCCCAGCCACCCCGGACGCCTCAGGGTTCGCGGACGTCTCCGGCTCCCCGACCGTCCGGAACACCGGCCCGCCGATCACCTCCGCCGCCCGCGACCCGAGGACGAACTTCGCCCCGCCCGTGGTCTGGTCGAAGTACACCGGCCCGGTGTCCCCGCCCCCGCCGCGCGCGGTCCCGCCCCAGGACGGCTCCGGGGCCACCGCCTCCGGACCGGCCGCCTCCGGCACCGCCGGTGGCGGCACCGCCCGCGCCGCCCCCGCCGCACCGGCGGCGGGCCGCCGGGACGCGAACCGGGGCGGATCCAGCACCTCGCCCTCGGCGGGTGCGAGCCGACTGGTGCCCGGCACCCAGGCCGAGCCGCCCCAGTACCGGACGAAGCCGGGGATGGAGGGGTCGGGGTAGTAGCCCGGCTCGGGTCCGACGGCCGAGTCGCCGGCGCCGGCGAAGGGGCGGTCCGTCATGGGGTCTTCTCTCCTGGCGGGTCCTGGCGGGGCCGACACGGCACGCCCGCCCGGCGCACCCGCGAGCCGCCCGGCGCACGTGGGTGGGGGGCACCGCCGGTAGGCGGACAGTCGCCGGACAGTCACAAAGGGTAGTGCCTCGTCGCGGTGCCGACGGAAAGTTGGTCAATCACCGGACAGCGGAGGGCCCTCCGGGGTAAGGGCGGCCGAACCGCCCCGGCGCGCGACGGGCGTCCGCGCGCCAGGATCCCCACCAGTCACCACCCTCCGCCTCACCGCCCCTCGTCGAACTTCCCGAAGAAATCCCGGAAACGTGTGTAAGAGCCGGCGCGGACCGCCCTCTCAAAGGTCACCGGGCCCGGAACCGGGCAGGAACCCAAGGCAGAGAGGAAGACGATCATGGAGCGCCCCACCAGCGTGGTCGAGCACGAACTGGAGCTGAACCTGGTGCTCTCCCCCGAGCACAGCGTCCCCGTCCCGGCCCGGCTGTCCTACGGCAGCCACGACCCGTACGCGGTGCACATCACCTTCCACCTGGACACCGGCTCCCCGGTGACCTGGGTGTTCGCCCGCGAGCTGCTGGTCGAGGGCACCTTCCGGCCGTGCGGCCAGGGCGACGTGCGGATCTGGCCGACCCGCTCGGGCCGGCGCAGCGTGCTCTGCCTGGCGCTGAGCTCCCCGGCCGGCGACGCCCTGCTGGAGGCGCCGCTGCCGGTCGTCGCGGCCTGGCTGGAGCGGGCCCACCGGCTGGTCCCGCCAGGCAGCGAGCTGGCCGCGCTGGACATGGACGGCTCGCTCGCGGACCTGCTTGCGTGAGCACGCGCAGGACCACCAGCACGCGCAGGACCACCAGCACGCGCACGACCGCGAACGCACCGGCCGGCCACAGCGCGCACCCGGCCGGGACCGCGCGACGCGACGGGAGCCGCGCCCCCGCCGGCTCAGCGGGCCGCGGGGGCCTGCTGACGGCCGCGGGTGGCGTCCGGGCCACCGCCGTCGCGCTGTCCGGGCAGCCGGACCAGCGGGGCCCCGGCGGAGCGTCGCCGGGCCCTTATCC
Organism: Kitasatospora sp. NPDC057940; assembly: GCF_042887425.1. Lineage (NCBI taxonomy): Bacteria > Bacillati > Actinomycetota > Actinomycetes > Kitasatosporales > Streptomycetaceae > Kitasatospora > Kitasatospora sp. NPDC057940. The sequence continues at coordinate 84,804 of NZ_JBHVPH010000009.1, read as the reverse complement.
GGATGGCGGCGGCGAGCAGGAAGCAGAGCCCGACCCACGGGTAGACCGAGGTCGGCAGCTGGCGCAGCGGCCCCATGTGGAGGACGGCCGGCCCGAGCGGCTTGGCGGCCCACATCGCGAAGGAGAGGAACGCGAGCAGCGTCGCCCAGAAGGCGGCCCGCCAGCGCAGCCGGCGGACGCCGGCCGGGCGGGCGTGCTCGACGGAGGCCTCGGTGGCGAGCAGGACGAGCACCGGCACGCACCAGACCCAGTGGTGGGTCCAGCTGATCGGTGAGATCAGCACGGCGGTGACGGCGGCGCAGCAGACGCCCCAGGCCTCGGCCCGGGGCAGCCAGCGGGCGCTGCGGTGGGCCCAGGCGGCGACGGCGAGGCCGGCCACCGCGACCAGGCCGGCCGCGAGGGTGGCGAGGGTGCCGGGGTCGGCGGTGTGCAGCAGCCGGGCGAGGGCGCCGCGCAGCGACTGGTTGTCGACGATCTCGGTCTTGCCGACCCGGGAGGAGTCGTAGAGGTACTTGGTCCAGAAGCCCCAGGTGGCGTCGGGCAGGAAGACGGCGCCGATCAGGAAGGTGCCGAGGAAGGTGAGGCCGGCCACGAAGGCGGCCCGGACCCGGCCGGTGATCAGCAGGTAGACGGCGAACAGGCCGGGGGTGAGCTTGAGGCCGGCGGCGATGCCGATCGCCATGCCCTTGCTGCGGCGGGCGTCCGAACGGGTGAGGTCCCAGAGGATCAGGCAGGCGAGCGCGAGGTTGATCTGGCCGTACCGGAGCGTGGTGAAGACGGGTTCGAGCCAGACGCCGAGGCCGGTCACCAGGATGACGCCGATCGGCCGCAGTTCGCGGCGCGGCCAGCCGACCAGCTTGAAGGACAGGTGGGTCAGCAGGGCGAGCAGCCCGAGGTTGCCGAGAGTGATCGCCACCCGGAGGAACGGGACCGGGAACCAGGTGGTGGGCACGAACAGCATGGCCGCGAACGGAGGGTAGGTCGCGGGCAGGTTCCACTCGGTGACGCGCAGTGCGTAGAGGTCGGTGCCGTTGGCCACGGCGGCGCCCTCGGCCCGGTAGACGATCATGTCGACCATCGAGGTGTTGACGAAGTGGCGGACCACCGCGTACACGACCAGGGACAGGAGCGCCAGGGCCGAGGCGGCCAGCAGCGGTCGGCGGGGGGCCTCGCGCAGCGCGCGGACGGGGGCGCCGAGCGCGGTCCGCAGCCGGTCCGACAGGGGGGCGGGCGCGGGGTCGGGTGCGGTCCGCACCGGGCTCCGCTCGTCTTGCACCGCTGTCACCAGTCCACTCCGTCCACCGCTCGACCAATCGCCGACGATACCGGATGCGGGCCGCCCGGGCCTGGGCACAGGCGGTCACGCAAGGTGACGAATGGGCCCCGACCGGCCGTACTCCGTTGCGGGCGGAGTACGGACGGCCGGGGCGACCCGGCGAAGGGCCCAGGGCCTCAGCGACCTCAGGGGCCCAGGGCCTCAGGGACTCAGCGGCCCCAGCGGCCCCGCGCCTCAGCCCGTGTAGGCGCCGAGGGCCCGGGTGAAGTCCAGCGGCTGCTGGACGATGCTGCTGCAGCTGGCATCGGCGTAGGCCTTGGCCCCGCCGTCGCAGGCCTTGTCCCGGGTGCCGGACCACATGGCCAGCCAGGCGAGGTGCCTGGACGCCGCGAAGTCGGCGAGCTGCTTGGCGTCGGCGACGGTGAAGACCTCGCTGGCGACGTCGTTGACGCCGATCATCGGGGTCACGGCGACCTTGCGCCAGGCGGCCGCGTCGTCCAGTCCGAGCACGCTCTTGACCTGGGCCTGGGTGGCGGTGGCCGCGGCGATCGCGTACTTGCCCATCTGGCCCTGCGGGTTCGGGGCGACGCCGTCGCCGAAGTCCATGGCCATGATGTTGACCGCGCCGATCGCGACACCGTTGTTCTTGGCGTCGGCGACCAGGTTGACGCCCTCCTGGGTCAGGCCAGAGGGCAGCGCGGGCAGTGTGAAGGAGACGTCGAGCGCCTTGCCCTTGGCGGCGGCGTTCTTCTGCAGCTGGGCGATGGCCTGGGCGCGGCGGGTGTTGGCGGCGGTGTTGGCGATCGCGCCGCCCTCGACGTCGAAGTCGAGCCTGGTCAGGCCGTAGGCGTCGACGGTCTTCTGGTAGACGGCGGCCAGGTCGGCGGTGGAGCCGCAGGCGAGGGCCAGCTCGCTGCCGTTGGCGCCGCCGAAGGAGACCCGGACGTCGCCGCCGATCGCCCGCAGGGCGCCGATCTGGGCGGCCACCGCGTCGGCGGAGAGGTCGCTGACGCCGCCCCACTTGGGCTGGCAGCCGCCGCCGGACACCACGAAGGCGAGGGTGTAGTTCTTGACCCCGGTGGCCTTGGCGGTGGCGACCAGGTCGTACGGCGGGTAGAGCGAGGTGTCGACGTACGGGGCGAAGCCGGCCCCGGCACCGGCCGGGGGTACGGGCACACCGGTCGCCGTGGGGGTGGCGGTCGGGGTGGGGGTCGGCGCCGGGGTGGTCGGCTTCGCCGTGGGGGTGGCACTCGCGGTCCCCGTGGGGGAGGGGGCCGCGGTGCCGGTCCCGGTCGGCTTGGGAGTGGTCGACACCGGAGCGGTCGGCACCGGAGCGGTCGGCACGGGGCCGGTCGACACCGGACCGGTCGGCGCGGTGGTGGTGGGGCGGCCCGAGGGGGTGGGCGCGGTGCCGTCACCGGCCTTGCAGGAGGTGTTGTTGATCAGGCAGTTGCCGGGCTCGGCCTGCGCGGCGCCGGCGCCCTGGGCGACGAAGCCGACCACCACGCTCCTGCCGGGCTCCAGCCGCTTGCTCCACGCCTCCGGCTTGACGGTGACGTGCTGGCCGGCGGCGGTGAAGGTGGCGTTCCAGAGCGAGTCGATCTTCGCGCCGGCCGGAAGGTCGAAGCTGAGCGTCCAGTCCTCGATCGGGCCGCTGTCCGGGTTGGTGACCAGGTACTGGCCGGTGTAGCCGGAGTCCCAGCTGCTGGTCCGGCTGTAGACGGCGCCGAGCGAGGCGGCGCTGGCCGAGGAGGCGAGGACGACGACACCGCCCGCGACCAGGGCGGCGGCGACCGCCGAGGCCCCGACGATCGCGCCCTTGCGGCTGCGCCTGCGGCGGCCGGGGCGGCGGTTGGGCTGGGTGGTCATGGCGCGTTACCTCCGGGGTGCCGTCGGTCGGCCGCGGTCCGGGCACGGGTGCGTGCGGACGTCCGGGCGGCCGGCCCGGCTCGGTCGGGTGACCGGCGCGACCGACGCTAGCGGCGGCGGAGGGGCCGAACCGGCGGGCTGAGCGAGGGGAAGAACTCCCTTAGGCCGCGCTTAAGGAAGATCCGGAAACTGGCGGCGCATCAGGCGCGTGCGAAACCTGCCGCCACGCTTCCCCCGGGCCTCGGCCGAGGAACGAGGAAGAGGAAGAGGAAGCGAAAACGAAAGCGGAAGCGGAAGCGGTCACTTCTGGAACAGCGCGCCCCGGCTGCGCCGCCGCCCCGCCCGCGCGGGGGTGCCGTCCGGGCGGGCCCGCAGCCGCAGCCGGATCTCGGCGCCGCCGAGCACGGCGGAGCGGCCGAGCGCCAGGTCGCCGCCGGTGGACTCGGCGAGTTTGCGGACGATGTCGAGGCCGAGGCCGGTGGAGCCCTCGCCGCCGTGGCCCTCGCCGCGCTTGAGGGCGGCCGCCGGGTCGCTGAAGCCGGGGCCGGCGTCGCCGACCAGGACGATCACCGAGGTCTCGGTGGCGAGCACGTCCACCGAGAAGGCGGTGCCGACGGCGGTGTGCCGGAAGACGTTGCCGAGCAGCGCGTCGACGGTGGCGGCCAGGTCGGCGCGCTGGACCGGGACGGGCGTCACCTGGTCGGCACCGGCCAGTTGCCAGCGGCGGCCCTCGTCCTCGGCCAGCGCGGACCAGAAGCCGACCCGTTCGCGGATCACCTCGGCGACGTCGCAGCCGACCGCGACGGCGGGCGCGTCCTCGGGGTCGCGGCGGGCCGAGCGGATGATCTGGTCGACCTCGCGCTCCAGTTGGGAGACCGCGTGCCGGGTGGCGTCGGCGGCGTCGCCCTCGCCGAGCGAGGCGGCGTTGAGCCGCAGCACGGTCAGCGGGGTGCGCAGCCGGTGGGACAGGTCGGCGGCCAGTTCCCGTTCGGCGGCGAGGAGTTGGACCACCCGGTCGGCCATGGTGTTGAACGCGTGGGCGGCCTCGCGCAGTTCCTCGGGGCTGCCGGCGGCCTGCTTGCCGTCCACCGGGACCCGTACGGCGAGGTTGCCGGCGCCGAGCGAGCGGGCGGCGCCGGCGAGCCGCCGGGCGGAGGCCACGATCCGGCTGCCCATCCGGTCGGCGACCAGGACCGAGATGGCGACCAGGCCGAGCGCGACGCCCGAGAGCACCAGCCAGGCGGTGGAGACGCCGCGGGTGAGGTCGCCGTCGGCGACGAACACCTCGACCACGGCGGTGCGCCCGGTGTCCACCGCGACCGGCTGGAGCAGCGCGTAGCCGCCGGGCACCTCGACGGTGAAGGAGCGGCCCTGCCCTCCGGCGGTGGACACGTCGCCGGCGGCGGCCCGGGCCTCGCCGATGGTGGGCCCGCCGGGGCCGCCCGCGCCGGGGAGCGCGTCCGGGGCGGCCGGGGCGGGCAGGTGGACCGCCATCCGGCCCTGCCCGCCGGCGTCGGTGCTGGCCAGGGCGCGGTCGATGGCGATCTGGTCGGTGGTGATGGCGAGGGCCGGGCCGAGCGCGGCGGCCTGCCGCTCGGCGGCGGTGAAGGCGTGGTCCCGGGCGGTCTGCTGGACCATCAGGCCGAGCGGGATGAGGAAGGCCAGCGCGACCATGGTGGTCCCGGCGACGGCGGCCTTGATCAGGGCCCAGCGCAGCGAGCGCCCGAACCTCCTCATGTCCGGTGCTCCGCCAGTCCCCCGGCGGCCTCCAGCCGGACCCCGACTCCCCGGACGGTGTGCAGGTAGCGGGGGCTGGAGGCGGTCTCGCCGAGCTTGCGGCGCAGCCAGGACAGGTGGACGTCGATGGTCTGGTCTCCGCCGTAGGTCTGCTGCCAGACCTCGGCCAGGATCTCCTTGCGCGGCACCACCACGCCGGGGCGTCCGGCCAGGAAGGCCAGCAGGTCGAACTCACGGCGGGTCAGGTCGAGCAGCCGCCCGTCCAGCGAGGCCTCGCGGCGCTGGAGGTCGATGGCGAGGCCGCCGACCCGCAGCACCTGGGCGACGGGGGCGGCGCCGCCGCCGAGCCGGCGCAGCACGGCGGCCATCCGGGCGCTGAGGTGTTCCCCGGAGAAAGGTTTCACCAGATAGTCGTCGGCGCCGTCGTTGAGCAGCCGGACGATCTCGGCCTCGTCGTCGCGGGCGGTCGAGATGATCACCGGCACGTTGGTCAGGCCCCGGATCATCTTGAGTGCCTCGCTGCCGTCCAGGTCCGGCAGTCCGAGGTCGAGGATCACCAGGTCACAGCCGACCTGGGCGACCTCCCGCAGCGCCTCGAGTGCCGTGCCCACGCTGCGGACCGCATGACCGGTGTCGGTCAGGTGCCGGATGAGGGCGGAGCGTACGAAGGGGTCGTCCTCGACCACGAGCACTGTTGCCATGGCCCTGCACGGTACGCCATCGACGGGCAGTGGTCTGTACCTCGGGGTGGCCTCCGGACATTGTGCAACTCCCCTGACTAATAACGGGGCTGCCCGGCTGCGCAGGCCCGGAATACGGCAGGATGAGCGGACGATGCGGAACGGACTGGTACAGCTCGGCGCCTGGGCGGCGGCCACCGGGGCGGCGGTGGCGCTGTCCTGGCTCGGCGTGCACGCGGTGCTGACCGGTGCCGCGTTCGAGCAGCCCACGGCCCTGCCGCTGCCCTCGCCGAGGGTCGACGGCACGCCGCACACCGCGACCGTCACCCCCGACCAGCCGCGGTCGGCCACCCAGACCGGGGCCCCGACCCCACCACCGGCCTCCCCGACCGCCGCCACGACCGCCGCCACGACCGCCGCCACGACGACGACACGCGGGCCGGCCCCCGCCACCACCCTCGCCGCCGCCTCCCCGTCGGCCACCCGCCGCCCGACTCCCGCCACCACCACCGCGGTGTCCTCCGTGAAGAGCTATCCGGTGCCGGGCGGCAAGGTCGCCCTGGACATCCGCCCCGACAAGGCCTCGCTGGTCTCCGCCACCCCCGACCCGGGCTGGCAGATGCAGGTGTGGAACGGCGACCAGTGGATGCGGGTGGACTTCACCAAGGGCGAGCAGGCCAACTCGGTCTTCGTCTACTGGAACGGCCACCCGCCGGTGGTGGAGACGGCCATCCGCTGATCCCCCCTCACCAGGTCTCGAACGGCAGGTACCCCGGCAGGTACGGCCCGGCGTAGCCGGACCGGTCGACCAGGGTGTGCCTGGTCCCGCCCGGCACCCCGATCGTCGCGAGCACCGCCGTGCCGAAGCGGTCCCGCGCCTCGTACGGCTCGGCCAGCGACAGGGCGCCCCGGTCCACCGCGTAGTCGTAGGCGTAGAAGACGTCCGGCACGCTCACCGCGAGGTCCAGCACCCCGTCGCCGTGCCGGGCCAGGTGCGCGGCCAGCTCCCGGCCGCGCGGGCCGATCACCTGGACCAGCGAGGTGAGCACGATCCTGGTCCCGGGCGCGTCCAGCACGTACGAGACCGTCTCCGGCTCCCCGGTCTCCGGCCCGGCGTACGCGGTACAGCGCAGTCCGAGCGCGGCGGTGTAGCGGCGGGCGGCCCGCTCGGCGTCGCCGACCGCGAAGACCACCGCGTCGGCGCGGCCCATCGGGAGGGGGGCGGACTCTCCGGGCCCTGCGGCGAGCAGGACGGGTTCGGCGGCGGTGTCGGTCATGACGGCCCTCCCGGTAGGCGTGCGGACCACGGCGGGTGCGACCGCGCGCCGGTGTGGGGCCCGGCGCACGGCGTTGTGGCTGGAGGGTGGCGCCGAGCCGACCGGCGCGCAACTGTTCCGTTTCCTCCTGGTCAAGCTGTGCGCCGGGGCGGGAGAATCAGCGGCGCCGCTGTACAGAATGCCCACCGGAGGACGGAGCCGCGATGCCCCACGCCCAGTCCCCGAGCTCCCCCGGCTCGCCCAACTCCCCCGCCCCGCCGGGCGTTTCGGCCGCCCCCGGGACGGGCGGCGGGAACGACTCGATCGACGCGCTGGACGGCCGGCTGATCCGGCTGCTCGCCGAGGAGCCCCGGATCGGGGTGCTGGAGTGCTCGCGCCGACTCCAGGTCGCCCGGGGCACCGTGCAGGCCCGGCTGGACCGGTTGCAGGCCAAGGGGGTGATCGGCGGCTTCGGCCCGGAGGTCGACCCGGCGGCACTCGGCTACCCGGTGACGGCCTTCGCCACCCTGGAGATCTCCCAGGGCCAGGGCGCCGACGTCCGGACGCACCTGGCGAACGTTCCGGAGGTGCTGGAACTGCACACCATCACCGGGGCCGGGGACATGATGGTGCGGATCGTGGCCCGCTCCAACGCCGATCTGCAACGGGTGATCGACCGGGTGGTGGGCTTCGACGGGATCGTCCGCTCGGCCACCGCGATCGCGCTGGAGAACCCGGTGCCGTACCGCATCCTGCCGCTGGTGGACCAGGCCGCCGCCGAGTAGGGCCCGCGATCCTGCCGCTGGTGGACCAGGCCGCCGCCGAGTAGGGCCCGCGCCCGACGGCAGGGCCCGCGGCCCCGGTCAGCAGCTGGGGACGCTGCCGCCGCTCTTCAGCGCCTCCAGCGCCGAGACCGCCTCGCCGAGCGTGCCGACCGGCACCAGGCGCAGCGTCTTGGGCGTGTTGACCTTGGCGTCCGTGCACTCGTCCTTGGGCAGCAGGAACACCGTCGCGCCGTCCCGGGCGGCCGCCTGGGTCTTGAGCGGGACGCCGCCGACCGCGCCGACGACGCCCTGGTCGTCGATGGTGCCGGTGCCCGCGATCTTGAGCCCGCCGGTGAGGTCGCCGCCCTTGCCGTCGCCGGCGAGCTTGTCGATGATGCCCAGCGCCAGCATCTGCCCGGCGCTCGGGCCGCCGACGTCACCCAGGTCGACCTTGACCTTGACCTGGTCCGGCGAGAGGTGGAGGTAGCCGAGCGCGGCGGCGGTGGCGCTGTTCTGCGACTCGGTCATCTGCTGGGCGGTCTGCTCCTCGGCCTTGGCCGGGTTGCCCGGCGGGTAGACCGTGTCGGTCGGGCGCACCGCCTCGTCCTGGTCGAACCAGGCCTGGAGCGCGCGCCAGAAGGTGGTCCTCTCCCCCGGGTTGGTGGCCGAGATGGTGACCATCCGCAGCTCGCCCTCGGTGGTGCGCAGCGGCGCCCCGGTCACGGTGAGGACCGGCTTGTCCTTGTACGTGCCGAGGGTGTCCGCGGTCAGGCCCGGCCAGGTCAGCGTGTACGGCAGCGGGACGAAGGCGGCCACGCCGAACAGCGCGGCGACCAGCACCCCGCAGAGCGTGAGCGCGCGGGTCCGCGGGGAGGTGAGGGCCTTGGGCAGCTTGGTGTCGGACACAAGGGGAATCCAAACACACCGGGGCCCGTGCCGGCCTACCGCAGCGCGTCGGCCACCTCGGTCGCGGCCTCCACCACCCGGGGGCCGACCCGCTCGGGGACCAGCCCGTTCAGCATCACCACGCCGACGCTGCCCTCGATGCCGCTCAGTCCGATCAGCGCGGCGGCCGCGCCGCAGGCCCCGGACTGCTCCTCCGCACGGGTGATGACGAAGCCCTGCTCCGGCCGGCGCTGGCTGGGGAAGGTGCGCGCCTCCAGGATGGCCCGGCCGGCGGCGCTCTCGCCGAGCGGGTGGCGCAGGCCGGTGCGGTAGGCGACGTGGAAGTCGGTCCAGCTCGGCTCGACCACGGCGACGGCCAGCGCCTCGTTGCCGTCCACCAGGGTGAGGTGGGCGGTGGCGCCGAGGTCCTCGGCCAGGCTGCGCAGGGCCGGCAGCGCGGCCTCGCGCAGCAGCGGGTGCACCCGGTGGGCCAGGCGCAGGACGCCCAGGCCGACCCGGGCGCGGCCGCCGATGTCCCGGCGGACCAGGCCGTGCTGTTCCAGGGTGGCCAGCAGCCGGTAGACGACGGTGCGGTTGACGGCCAGTCGGGCGGCCAGCTCGGTGACGGTGAGCCCGCGCTCGGAGTCGGCGAGGAGTTTGAGGACCCGGACGCCACGGTCCAGGGTCTGGGAGGTCTCGGCAGTCACGACGGGCATCCTTTCCGCGGCGCTCGCGGGGCAGGCGGCGCCGGACCGGGTTCGGTGTCGCGCGCAGGTGGGGTGGCCGCGCTCGGACCGCTCGCGGTGTCGTCCTTGACGTGCGTGCGGTCCTGCGGCGCCCGTCCTGTGGGGGTTGCCCGGTGGAAGAGCGTGGGGGAAAGGTAGTGAAGGAAATGTCGCGACGGAAGTGGTTGTCCAAAATTCGGGCGTGATCGACTTCAACAGCGCGACGGAACCGGGACAAATGCCCGCATTTCTCCGGGCCCGCCGGCGCGCGGGTCAGGCCGCGCTCCGGAGTCCGGACACGCGGGAGCGGGGCGGCCGGCGCGCGGCAGCGCGCCGTGCCGTTCCCGCGTCCGGTTCCGCGGCTACTTCGCCCACTCGCGGATCTTGGCGATCCGCGCCTTCAGCTGGTTGGCGGTGGCCTGCGCGGTCAGCGGTCCGCCGCACTGGCGGCGCAGCTCGTTGTGGACGGTGCCGTGCGGCTGGTCGGTGCGGTGGTGCCAGGCGGCCACCAGTGCGTTCAGCTCCTTGCGCAGCTCCCGGAGTTCCTGGTGGGTGACGACCGGCCGCTGCTCGGCCGGCAGCTCCAGCAGGTCGGCCTCCTCGGCGGGCTTGCCCTTGCTGCGCTGGATCTGCCGGTGCTGGCGCTTCTGCAGCAGCATCTGCACCTGGTCCGGCTCCAGCAGGCCCGGGATGCCGAGGTAGTCGTCCTCCTCCTCGCTCCCCGGGTGGGCCTGCATGCCGAACTCCATGGAGTTGTACAGCACCCGGTCGAAGACCGCGTCGGAGCCGATCGCCTCGTAGGAGAACTCGTCGCCGCCGGCGCCGTCCGGCCCGTCGTTGGCCCGCTCGGCCTCGGCGAGCAGCCGGTCCTCCTCGTCGAAGAGGCCCTCGCCCTCCTTCTTCGGCCGGTCCAGCACGTGGTCGCGCTGGACCTCCATCTCGTTGGCGAAGCCGAGCAGCGTCGGGATGGTGGGCAGGAACACCGAGGCGGTCTCGCCGCGCTTGCGGGCCCGCACGAAGCGGCCGACGGCCTGGGCGAAGAACAGCGGGGTGGAGATCGAGGTGGCGTACACCCCGACGCACAGCCGGGGCACGTCGACGCCTTCGGACACCATCCGGACCGCGACCATCCAGCGCGAGTCCCCGGCCGCGTAGTCGGAGATCCGCTGGGAGGCCTCGGTCTCGTCGGAGAGCACCACGGTGGCCTTCTCGCCGGAGATCTCGCGCAGGATCTTGGCGTAGGCGCGCGCGGTGTTCTGGTCGGTGGCGATGACCAGCCCGCCGGCGTCCGGGATCGCCTTGCGGACCTCGGACAGCCGCCGGTCGGCGGCCTGCAGCACGGACGGGATCCACTCGCCCTGCGGGGCCAGCGCGGTGCGCCAGGCCTGGGCGATCAGGTCCTTGGTCATCGGCTCGCCGAGCCTGGCCTCCAGCTCGTCACCGGACTTGGTGCGCCAGCGCATGTTGCCGCTGTAGCTGAGGAAGATCACCGGGCGGACGACGTGGTCGGCGAGCGCGTGCCCGTAGCCGTAGGTGTAGTCGGCGACGGACTTGCGGATGCCGTCGCCGCCGGCCTCGTACTGGACGAACGGGATCGGGTTGGTGTCGGAGCGGAACGGCGTCCCGGTCAGCGCCAGCCGGCGAGTGGCCGGCTCGAAGGCCTCGAAGCAGGCCTCGCCCCAGGACTTGGAGTCGCCGGCGTGGTGGATCTCGTCCATGATCACGAGGGTCTTGCGCGCCTCGGTCCGGTTGCGGTGCAGCATCGGGTTGACCCCGACGCCCGCGTAGGTGACCACGATGCCGTGGTAGTCCCGGGAGAGCGGGCCGGAGGAGTACGCCGGGTCGAGCCGGATGCCTATGCGCGCGGCGGCCTCGGCCCACTGCTTCTTGAGGTGCTCGGTCGGCGCGACGACGGTCACCTGCTGCACCAGGTGGTTGTGCAGCAGGTACGAGGCCAGGGTGAGCGCGAAGGTGGTCTTACCGGCGCCCGGGGTGGCGACCGCGAGGAAGTCGCGCGGCTGCGTCTCGATGTACCTGTCCAGCGCGCCCTGCTGCCAGGCCCGCAGCTTGCCCGCGGTGCCCCAGGGGGCGCGGCCGGGGAAGGCCGGCGAGAGGTGGTGCGAGGCGGCGGACGCGGCGGGTCCGGCGCCCCGGGCGGGGGCCTGCGGCTCCGGCACGTCGGAGAACAGCGGCATCGAGGAGGCGGCGGCAGTACTCACGGTCTCCGAGGGGGGATCATCGCAGGTCAGGGGCGGTTTCTCAGCCCCGCCCCGCGGAAGGGCGGCGATCGGACAACCCGCCCAGCGTACCGGCCCGGCGCCGTCGGGGCGGCCAGGCGAGGCTCCGCGCCGGGCCCGGGCGGCCGGAAATCGACGTGACCCGGATCACATCCGATCGGTTCCGAAACCGAGTAATCACGGCCGGTCCCTGGACTCTCACCAGGGTGAGGCCGCCCCAACCCTCCCCCTTGTCGACCGGCCTCACACCGACCCGAAGGGACTCGCCGTGCACACCGCCGCCGAAGAGACCGTCCAGGCCCGACTGATCCTCTCGCTCCACCGCTCCGTCCGGCTGCGGGTGCTCCTGAGCTACCTGCCGGAGGACCCGCTCGCCGTCCGGATGGCCTTCCCCGCCGAGTTCTCGCTGGACGAACCGGCGGACGGCGGCCCGGGCTCGGACGGCGCCGACGACATCGTCTGGGTCTTCGCCCGCCAGCTGCTCTCGGCCGGCCTGGACCTGCCGGCCGGCGTCGGCGACGTCCACGTCCGGCCCGCGGTCGGCCGGCGCACCATGGTCGAACTGCGGGCGCCGGAGGGCACCGCGCTGCTCCAGTTCGACACCACCGACCTGCGCCGCTTCCTGTGGCGCAGCCGGCTGCTCGTCCCCGAGGGCGAGGAGCACCTGCACCTGGACGCCGACCGCGCGCTCGCCGAGCTGCTCGGCTGAGCGGCGCGCGGGGCCGGCGTCCGGGGGCGTCACCGCGCTTCCGGCCGTCACCCGGGTCCGGGGCCCGGGGCGCCTCAGCCCGACAGCCTGCGCATCAGCCGGACGCCCTGCGCCGGCGTCAGGTGCGGCAGGTACGCCTTGCCGATCGCCCTGGTGATGCTCGGCAGCGCGGCGGGGTCGGGGTAGGCCATGTACATCGGCCGGTACTCCGGCTGGAACTTCGCCTTGAACGCGAGCAGCGAGCGGAAGCCGTACACCGGCTCCAGCACCCGTCCCATCCAGTCCAGCATCCGCTGCAGGCCGGAGGGCTCCTCGTCCTGCCCGGAGCGGGCCAGCGGCGCGCCGGACAGCGACAGGAAGCGCGCGCCCTCCTCCTTGAAGCCCAGCGCGGCCGAGGCGATCAGGAACTCGTTGACGCCGCGGAAGCCGTCCGAGCGCCGGCGCATGAAGTCCAGCGTCCAGCCGACCGGCACGCCGTTCTCGTACACCGGCATCCAGCTGGTCAGCCCGTGCACGACGCGCTGCTCGTCCACCGCGATCAGCACCCGCACGTCCGGGTCGTCCAGCTCCTCCAGTCCGCCGAGCGTGAAGCCCATCTCGGGCAGGCCCTTCTCGGAGACCCACTCCTCGGAGATCGCCCGGATCTGGTCCCGCAGCGCGCGCGGCGCCTCGTGGTGGGACCACCACTCGGCGGTTATGCCCTGCTTGCCGGCCTTGTTCAGCGCGGTCCGGATGTCCTGCCACTTGCGGCCGGTGAAGGCCAGCTCGGGCAGCGCCACCACGGTGTCCTCGGCGACCTGCACCGAGCGCCAGCCGAGCTGCGCGGCGGCCTCCCGGGTCTGCGGGGAGACGCTGTAGAAGCACGGGGTCCAGCCGCGCTGGTCGCAGAACCGGGCGAACCCGGCCACCGCCCGGGCCCGGGCCTCCGGCGCGCCGAACGGGTCGCCGGTGGTCAGCGCCACCGTGTTGTGCACCCGGTAGGCGACGGCCGCCCGGCCCTCCTCGTCGAACCAGTAGTGGTTGCCGTCCCAGGTGGTGATGAAGGACAGCGTCCCGCCGCCGTACGCGGTGAGCAGCGCCCTGGCCCGGGCGGCCGCCTCCGCGTCGGTGTGCAGCACCGGCCGCCGGAAGGCCAGCAGCAGCGCGGTCAGCGCGACCACCCAGAACGCCAGCCCGCAGTACGTCTCCAGGAACAGCGCCACCGGGCCGACCGCGATCGGGTAGTCCGGCAGCAGGTCGTTGTAGGCGGGCGGCAGGAACTGCGCGGGCAGCCCGTGCAGCAGCCGGCGGATGTTCGCCCCCGGCTCGAACTGGTCGGCCGCGAGGCGCCCGAGCCCCACGTACGCGGCCGAGGCCGCCAGGGCGGCGCCGCCGAGCAGCGTGCCCAGCCGCAGCACCTCCCGGCCGGCCAGCCGCAGCCGGAAGCGCTGCCGGGTGGCCAGCAGCAGGCCGAGGGTGAGCAGCGGCAGCAGCAGCGCCTCGACGAAGTACTGGACCACGTCGCCGCTGACCGGGCCGGAGTCGAGGTACAGCCAGCCCAGCAGCGCCGCCCAGAGCAGCTCGGTGGCGACGGTGATCCGCCAGGCGAGCCGCAGCCCCCGGCGCAGCCCCTCGGCCAGGACCAGCAGCAGCGCCGGGAACAGCGCGGCCATCAGCCGGCCCGGGGTGTCGAAGATCCGCTCGACGGCGTGCGCGCGGGCGCAGTCGTGCGCCGACAGCGCGCAGAAGTCGGCCACCTCCTCCGGGCTGAGCCGGTGCGAGAAGTACAGCTCGGAGAAGGTGTTGAACGGCCCGCTGGCGTTGTCGTACAGCGAGGCGATCAGCGGCCCGAGGGCGGCGGCGACCAGGCAGAGCGCCACCAGCACCCGGGTCTCGGAGTGCGAGGAGCGGTGGGTGCGCAGGTGCAGCCCGCCCCGGGCGAGCAGCGCGCCGGCGCCCAGCCCGACGAACGCGGCGGCGCACCGCTGGACGCTCTGCAGGTGGCCCACGTACAGCGTCATGACCAGCGGGCCGAGCAGCACCAGCAGGTGCAGCCGGCGGCGCCAGAGCACGGTGAGCCGGTAGCCGAGCACCCCGGCCAGCGCGAACAGGCCGACGCCGGGGCCGACCGAGGTCTGGTCGGCCACCGAGACGGTCCACTGCTCGCCGACCCGGGAGCCGACCGCGATCAGCCCGGTGCCGAGCAGGGTGCCCGCCAGCTGCCCGCCGACCAGCACCGCGAGCGTGCGCAGCCACCCGAGCCGGTGCTCGGCGGCCGGGCCGACCAGGACCAGCAGCAGGCTGGTGAACACGTACGAGCCCAGGCCGGAGCACCAGAACAGCGAGGTGAACGGCGTCCACCAGTGGCCCTCGGCGAGCGTGGGCACGCCGACCCCGACCCGGTCGAGCAGCCGCTCGGACGGCCCGTGGGACAGGCTGCCGGTGGCCGCGCCGAGCGCCCAGAGCCCGGCCAGCAGCACCAGGGTGAGCGGCGCCGAGCGCAGCCACACGCCGAACCTGCGGGTCGCCCGCCAGGCCCGCTGCGGGCGCGGCTCCGGCGTCCCGGCGACCGGCGCGCGGTCCGACGGCCACTCCTGCTCCTTGGCCGGCGCGGGGGCCGCGGGGAGCCGGATCACCGGATCAGCCCGGTCTGCTGGGAGAGCCAGGCCAGGTTCTGTTCGAAGGCCTGGCGGAACACGACCCAGCTGTGCCAGCCGGGGATGGTCTGGTAGCCGACCTTCATTCCGGCCGCCTGTGCCGCCGCATAGGCCTTCTCCTGCATGGGTCGGAAGTCCGGGTCGTTGGCGCCGACCACGAACATGCCTGCGGTGTCGGGGAACTTCTGCCGGGCCATGATGTGCACCGGGTCGACGGCGTCGAACGCGGCCTCGTCGCCGCCGAAGGCCTTGTCGACGGTCTCGCCGCGCTCGCCCAGGGTCGGCTCGTCCTGGCCGGAGATGTCCAGGAAGGTGCCGTAGACCCCGGGCGCGTTGACGGCCAGCTGGAGCGAGCAGGTGCCGCCGAGCGAGAGCCCGCCGATGGCGAAGGCGCCCCGGCCGGTGGCGGTCTGCAGGTTGTGGTGGATCCAGTCCGGGACGTCGGTGGCCAGGTAGGTGTGCGCCTTGGCGATCCGGGAGTCCATGCAGAGCGTGTTGGTGAACGGGCTGCCGGTGGGGTCGGCGACCACCACGATCGGGGCGAGGCCCTGGTGGTCGGCGGCGAAGGCGTCCAGGGTCTCCTGGATGGCCCCGGAGGTGATCCAGTCCACCGGGGCACCGGGCTGGCCGGGCAGCAGCACCACGACGGGCAGCAGCGGCCGGGGATTGGCCTGGTAGGCGGGCGGCAGGTAGACGTACCCGTCGCGGGCCGTGAAGCCGGACTTGGTGCCGGGGATGGTCACGGTGGAGAGGGTGCCCTTGGCGGGCAGGCCGGGCGGCGCGTGCCAGAGCTCCTCGACGGGCTTGCCCGGCGTGGCGGCGATGGTGCTGGCCACCTTGCCCGTGGTCAGCGCCTGGACCCCGGGCACCAGCATGGCCCGGGCGGTCGGGTACTGGTCGAAGCCCCGGTTGACCTGCGAGGCGGCCATCAGCAGCACCAGGACGGCGGCTCCGGTCGCCAGCAGCCGGCGGCGGACGGCGAGCAGCGGCGCGCGGAAGCAGACCAGGGATATCGCGAACAGCGCGACGGCTATCCAGCGCAGGACGAAGTCCGGTGTGCCCTCCGGGAAGGGGTGCCACCAGCCGTCGACGCCGAGCTTCACCAGGGCGGTGAGCGTTCCGGCCAGCATCAGGGCGCCGAAGAGGCGCGGGGCCCGCCAGCGTTCGTGGCGGGAGAACGCGAGCAGGACCAGCGACCCCCAGCCCGCGGCGAGCACGGCGTACGGGATCGGGCCGTGGGTGAGCGGCCAGTCGATCGGGTTCCAGCGGGTGGCGAGGGTCAGCGTGGTCATGCGGCTTTGCCCGGCCGGGTGGTGTCGGCCAGGAAGCCGTAGGCGACGACGTTGCCCTCGTAGCCGTGCTCGGCGCTGTACGCGCCGCCGCAGGTGATGACCCGCAGCTGAGCGTCGGCGGCCTGGCGGTAGACCCGGTCGTCCGGGAAGTCCTTTCGGTCGTGCACTTCGATGGCGTACAGCTGGTAGACGGCGACGGCGCCGTCCGCGCGGGCGATCTCGATCCGGTCTCCGCGCCGGAGCGCCCCCAGGTTGTAGAAGACGGCCGGGCCGGCCTTGTTGTCGACGTGCCCGTCCAGGATGGCGGTGCCGCGCTGCCCGGGGCTGGCCCCGCCGCGGTACCAGCCGGCCAGGTTGCGGTCCGCCTCGGGCGGGGCCTGGAGGTGGCCGTCGGGGTCGAGCCCGAGCGCGGTGACCGGGGCGTCCAGCCGGACGGCCGGGATGCGGATGCGGGTGGGGTCGGAGGGGCCCAGCGGCGGGACGACGGAGACCGGGGCGAAGCCGGACAGCGTCTGCGTGCCGCCGGGGGCGGGCGGCAGCGCGCCCTGCCCGCCGTCGTGCAGCAGCCAGGCGCCGAGCACCAGCGCGGCAGCGGCCGCCAGGGTGCCCGGCCACGGGCTCCTGCTCTGCTGGACGCCCACGGGCGCTCCCCTCTACCGACGGATTCCCGATCCTGGGAGTTTCCTGGGAAACAATTCAATCGGATCGGACCTTAGAGCACGTCCACACGATGGGTGTAATGACACCCCCCGATCGGCAGGGCAACCGCCCGAATCCCTGCGCCCAGTGGGCACCCGGTGACGGAACGCGACGGCCGTTTCCCAGGTGAAAGCGCCACCGGAACGCCTCGGTACGAGCTTCGACGGCGCGGGGGGTCGGTCCGGTTGCGTCAATCGGGCGATCGATGACGACTGCCAGTGGCGCCTGGCCGACCGATCGGGGTCAGCTGCCATGCTGACCCGGTCACGGGTTCTATCACCCCACTTGTCCGACCGGATTTCCGCACGCCTGTACGCCTGCCGAACGCCTCATGAACGGAGTGACCATGGCCGCTCTCTCCCGCCGCACCCTGCTGGCCGCCGGTGCGGCCTCCGCCGCCACCCTGGCGACCGGCTGCGGAAGCAACAGCGCCGACAAGCCGATGATCGGCTCGGCCGTCCCTCCCAGCGGCGCGGCCGTCGACCAGAGCGCCGGCCCCACGGACGTCGCCGAGCCGCAGGCCGTCCTGATCGGCGACGGTTCCACCTCCGACACCGGGGCCCAGCCCCACCAGCCCACCCCCGAGCGGCTCAAGGCCGGCGAACGGCCGCCGCAGTTCGTGGTCTTCTCCTGGGACGGCGCCGGCGAGCTCGACAACGGCCTGTTCGCCCGCTTCCGCCGGCTGGCGCAGGAGCACAACGCCTCGATGACCTTCTTCCTCAGCGGCCTCTACCTGCTGCCCGAGTCCAAGAAGGACCTCTACCGCCCCCCGCAGCACAAGGTCGGCGCCTCCGAGATCGGCTACCTCACCGACCAGCACATCCACGACACCCTGGAGAACGTGCACGCGGCCTGGCTGGAGGGCCACGAGATCGGCACCCACTTCAACGGCCACTTCTGCGGCGCCACCGGCGTCGGCAAGTGGTCCCCGGAGGACTGGGACAGCGAGATCCAGCAGGCCATGGACTTCGTGACGAACTGGCGCACCAACACCGGCTTCACCGACCTGCCCGCGCTGCCCTTCGACTACCGCAGGGAGCTGGTCGGCAGCCGCACCCCCTGCCTGGAGGGCCAGCGCAACCTGCTGCCCACCGCGGTCAAGCGCGGCTGGCGCTACGACAGCAGCGGCAACGGCACCCAGGTGTGGCCGCAGAAGATCCAGGGCGGCGCGCTCTGGGACCTCCCGCTGCAGTCCATCCCCTTCCCCGGGCACACCTTCCAGGTGCTGTCGATGGACTACAACATCATGTACAACCAGTGCGGCCCCAACACCAAGGCCGACCCGGCGCTCTACCCGGGCTTCCAGGCCCAGGCCCGCGACGCCTACCTGCTGGGCTTCGACCGCACCTACAACGGCAACCGGGCGCCCTACGTCATCGGCAACCACTTCGAGGAGTGGAACGGCGGCATCTACATGAACGCCGTCGAGGACGTGCTCCGGACGATCGCGGACAAGCCGGAGGTCCGGCTGGTCTCGTTCCGCCAACTGGTGGACTGGCTGGACGCCCAGGACACCGCGGTGCTGCGCAAGCTCCAGGGCCTCGCCCCGGGCCAGGCGCCGACCGGCGGCTGGGAGGCCTTCCTCGGCACCCCCGGGGCACCGCCGGTGCCCTCCGCCGCCGCTGCCGGCTGACCCTCAGGACCTGACCCGGACCCGGCCGGCGAGCAGCGCCCCCAGCAGCGCCACGCCGGCCATGGCCAGCAGGATCACCGCGAACGCCGCGGGCGACCCGGTGGCCCCGGCCGAGGCGGTGGCCCCGGCGCCCTCGTGGGCGGCGGCGAGCGAGCCGCCGCCCAGCACCGCGAACATCACCCCCGCCAGGCCCGTCAGCAGGACGTTGCCCAGCGCGTCGCTCATCTGCAGGGCCGCCGAGTTCACCCCGGCGTCCTCCGGCGCGGAGAGCTTCATCATCAGCACGCTGACGCTCGCGACGGTCAGTCCCATCCCGATGCCGCCGACGCCCCAGGCCACCGCCGCCACCCAGGCCGGCACCGCCGGGACCAGCACCAGCGCGGCGCCCGCGATCGCCACCGCGGTCAGCACGAACCCGCCCCGGATCATCGCCTCGCGGTAGCGCTCGGCCCCCGGCCGCCCCTGCAACCAGGAGCCCAGCGCCCAGGTGAGCCCGCCGCTGGTCAGGGTGAGCCCCGACATCGTCGGCGAGAGGCCGCGCTCGGTGGTCATCATCAGCGGGACGAAGGCCTCGGCCCCGAGGAACGCCCCGGCCGCCAGTCCGCGCAGCAGGATCACCGCCGGCAGCCCCCGCCCGGCCCGCAGCGTCCGCCGGGGCAGCAGCCCCAGGACGGCCGGCACCAGCAGCGCCGCCCCGACGACCCCGGGGAGCAGCCCGATCAGGTCGTGCCGCCCGCCCGCGTACTGCAGCAGGCCGGCACCGAGCGCCGCCATCGCGGCCAGCAGGGTGCGCCGGCGGTCGAACTCCGCGCCCCTGGCCACCGGGTGCTCCCGCTCGGAGCGGGCCAGCGCGGGGCCCATCACGGCCAGCGGCAGCAGGATCAGCACCGGCACGGCCAGGAACACCCAGCGCCAGCCGAGGTGCTGGGTGATCGCGCCGGAGACCAGCGGCCCGACGATGGAGGGCAGCACCCAGGCCGAGGAGAAGGCCGCGAACACCGCCGGCCGCAGCCGCTCCGGGAAGGCCCGGCCGACCACCACGTACAGCGCGACGATCACCAGCCCGCCGCCCAGGCCCTGGATCGCCCGCCCGGCCACGAACACCCACATGCCCGGCGCCGTCCCGGCCACCACCAGTCCCGCGCCGAACACCGCGATGCCGGTGAACAGCGGCTGCATCGGCCCGCGCCGGTCGCACCACTGCCCGGAGACGACCAGCGCGAACAGCGTGGTGGTGAAGTATCCGGAGAAGGCGAAGGCGTACAGCCCGATGCCGTTCAGCTGGCGGGCCGCGGTCGGCATCGCGGTGTTGACGGCGGTCGCCTCGAAGGCGATCACCAGGACCACCGACACGATCCCCAGCGTCAGAGCGCGGTAGCGGCCGCTGAGGACCCCGCCACCGGGGTCGGGTTCGGAGGGTATCGAGGCGGAGTCGACCGAGGTGGGGGAGGCAGTGGTCATACGTAACATCGTAAGGGCCGTCTAGCTTCATGACCCCTGACCCGAGTCGGTGATCAGCTAGTCCGCAGGGCTTAGGACCAGGGTCAGGGGGAAGCTCAGGCGGAGGTCAGTGGAGCACCTTCAGGCCGACCACGCCGGAGACGATGAGCAGCAGGCAGCCGATCCGGGCCGCCGTCACCGCGTCCCCCAGGACGGCCATGCCGTAGAGCGCGGTGCCGACCGCGCCGATGCCGACCCAGACCGCGTAGCCGGTGCCGATCGGAATGGTGCGCATCGCGTACGCCAGCCCGCCCATGCTCAGCAGCAGGGCCACACCGAAGACGAGGCTGGGGGTGAGCCGGGAAAAGCCCTTGGACGACTCCAGGGCCACCGCCCACACGGTCTCCAGGACACCCGAGATGATCAGAACGAGCCATGCCATGACGGCCTACCTCCGCAGTCCACAGCGGCCGGATTGCCGCTGAACTGCGCCGTCTTGTCGTCACCGGGTACGACGCGCTCGTCCGGGGCGGCCGGGCGACCGGCCACCTGGTTCCGACCGTAGCACAAGCCGCCATACAGAATTTACATTCCGCCGTTGACGGCCCCCCGCGCATTCCGCCACTATGAATTCACTGGCCGTGTGCCCGAGTGGCTTAGGGAACCGTCTGCAAAGCGGTGTACACGGGTTCGATTCCCGTCATGGCCTCGCCGGAAATGGAATTGCCGGTCGACATTCCGTCGACCGGCAATTCCTGTTTACGGTATTTCCGGGGCGGTCGGCCGAAACCGCCGCCCCCGGCCGTCAGACCGCGACCGCGTCCTCCGGCCGGATCGGCAGCCGGCCGACCGGCAGGCCGGTGGCCGCCCGGACGGCGGCGGCCACGGCCGCCGGGGCGACCACCGCGGGGGCGGCGCTGACCGCCTTGGCCCCGAAGGTGGCGACCACGTCCCGCTCCTCCAGCAGGGCGGCGATCCGCACCTGCGGGGTGTCCAGCGCGGTGGGCAGCCGGTAGCCGGTGAGCGAGGGGTTCAGCAGCACGCCGCCCTCGGTGCGCAGGTCCTCCAGCAGCGCCAGGCCGACGCCCTGGGCCACGCCCGCCTCGATCCGGTCCTCGATCTGCCGCGGGTTCAGCGCCCGGCCGACGTCCTGGGCGACCGTCATCTCGACCACCCGGACGGCGCCCAGCTCGATGTCCACGTCCACCACCGCGCGCATCGCGCAGAACGCGATCGACACGAAGGCGTCGCCCTGCCCGGACTCGTCCAGCGGCTCGGTGGGGTGCGGGCGGCACTGGGCCGTCGCCCAGAGCTCCTTGCCCTCCAGCGCCTCGGCGACCGGCATGCCGAGCACCCCGTCGTACGAGGTGATCTTGCCGTCGGCGATCTGCAGCAGTTCCACCGACATCCCGAAGTTGGCGGCGATCGGCTGGAGCAGCTGGTGGCGGACCATCAGCGCGGCGCGCTCGACGGCGCCGCCGGAGACCCAGGTGTGCCGGCCGCGGGCGGAGGGACCGGCGATGGACTGGTCGCTGTCGGCCGGCGCGATGTACACCTCGCTGACGCCCAGCACGGTCTGCACGATCTGCCGGGCCAGCGTGGCGAACCCCTGCCCGGAGTCGACGGCCGCGCAGATCACCGTGGCGTGGTCGCCGCTGACCCGCACGGTGGCGGTGGAGACCTCGTCCTCGCCCTCGGCGCCGAGCATGTGCACCATGCCGACGGCGTAGCCGATCCCGCGCCGCACCGCCGCCGGGTCGCCGGCGCCACCGGGCCCGCCCGGCAGCAGCCACTCGGCGTCCGGGTCGTCCACCGGCAGGGCCGGCAGCGGCTCGGCCGCGACGGCCTCCAGCAGCGCGCCGACCGGCGCCGGGCAGGTGACGGCCTGTCCGGTGGGCATCGGGTCGCCGGTGGACATCGCGTTGCGGCGGCGGATCTCCACCGGGTCCACGCCGATCCGGGCGGCCAGCTGGTCCAGCTGCGACTCGTAGGCGAAGCAGGCCTGCAACGCGCCCTCGCCGCGCATCCGCCCGGCCGGCGGGTTGTTGGTGCGCACCGCCCAGGCGTCCACGAAGACGTTCGGGCAGACGTACGGGCCGACCGAGAACGCGGTGGCGGCGGCCAGCGCCTCGGCGGAGACGTCCGCGTACGCGCCGCCGTCCAGCAGGATCTGCGCCTCGACCTTCACCAGGGTGCCCTCGGCGTCGGCGTGGTGGCGGTAGCGCAGCAGCGCGGGGTGGCGCGAGGGGTGGGTGTGGAAGGACTCCTCGCGGGTGAGGGTCATCTTCACCGGGCGGCCGGTGCGCAGCGCCAGCAGCGCCAGGGTGACCTGGAAGGAGAGGTCCTCGCGGTCGGTGGTGGCCCCGGGCACGCCGGTGACCACCAGCCGGACCCGGTCGGGCTCCAGGCCGAGGCAGGCGGCGGTGCGGTCGCGGTCGCCGTGCGGGTCGGTGGAGGACAGGTGCAGTTCGACGCCGCCGTCCGGGCGCGGCACGGCCAGCCCGGCCTCGGCGCCGAGCGGGGCCGGGTCCTGACGGCCGACCTGGTAGAGGCCCTCGATGATGATCTCGCCGGCCGCGTCCGGGTCCCCGGTGCGCAGCGGCAGGTGGCGGAACAGGTTGCCGTCCGGGTGCAGCGACGGGGCGGTGAAGGCCTGCTCGGGGTCGGTGACGGCCTCCAGCGGCTCGTAGTCGACCGCGATCAGACCGACCGCCAGCCGGGCGGTGTCCGGGTGGTCGGCGGCCACCGCGGCGATCGGCTCGCCGTGGTGGCGCACCACGCCCGCGGCCAGCACCGGCCGGTCGGCGACGATCGGCCCGGCCGGGGCGCCGTCCGGGCTTCCGTCCGGGCCGGGCGGCAGGTCGGCGGCGGTGACCACGGCGTGCACGCCGGGCAGCGCGAGCGCGGCCGCGGTGTCGATGCCCCTGATCCGGGCGTGCGGGTGCGGCGAGCGCAGCACCGCGCCCCAGAGCAGCCCCTCGGCCCACAGATCGGCCGCGTACGGGTAGATGCCGAGCGCCTTGGGCAGCGCGTCGCTGCGCAGCGGTGAGCTGCCCAGGCCGAACGGCTCCGGTGCACCGCCCTCGCCGCCGTCCTGCTGGAGTGCTGCGCCGATGTCGGTAGGCGACGTCATGATGCGTGGTCGTCCTCGGGGAGCCGGATGCCGTGGGCGGGGGTGGCGCCGTACGGGACGCCGGCCGGGGCGGTGCCGCCGGCCGGGGCGCCGTGCGGGGGCGTGGCGACGTACGGCGTGCCGTGCGGGGGCGTGCCGTCGAAGGCGGCCCCGGGCAGCGGCGTGCCGTGCGCGGGGGTGGGTTCGTAGACCGGGGCGTCGTACCCGGCGTCGTAGCCGTTCTGCTGCGGGTAGCCGCCGGGCACGTAGGTGCCGTGGGCGGGGGTGCCCTGGTACGGCTGCTCGGGGTAGCCCTGGGGCGGGTAGTACACCTGGTCGTCGGCGGTCTGGGCGGGGATGCCCTGGACCGGCGTCAGGACGGCGGTGTCGTACACGCCGGTGTCGTAGCCGCCCTGGCCGTCGCCGTACGGCTGGTCGGTGCCGGCCGGGGGCTGCTCGGCGGGCGGCTGCGGGACGTGCTCGATCCAGGCGTCGGCGTCGGCGTAGACCGGCGGTTCGGCGGCCGGCTCCGGTCCGGCGGCGGCTTCCCCGGCGGGCTGTTCGGCGGGCTGTCCCGCGGCCGGGGCGGCGGTCTGGGCGGCGGCCGGAGAGGCCGTCTCCTCCGCCTCCTCGACGTCCTCGGCGCGCGCGTCGGCGATGCTCTGGACGGCGGCCAGCACGCCGCGGTAGCCGGTGCAGCGGCAGAGGTTGCCGCAGAGCGCCTGGCGGGCCTCGACCTCGGTCGGGCGGTGGTTGCGCTGGAGCAGGTCGTGCACCGCCATCGCCATGCCGGGGGTGCAGTAGCCGCACTGCACCGCGCCGGACTCGGCCAGCGCCTGCTGGACGTCGCTCGCGCCGCCGGCGGCCGACAGGCCCTCGACGGTGTTGATCTCGCTGTCGGCGGCCAGCGCGGCGGGCACCAGGCAGCCGGCCACCAACTGGCCGTCCACCTGCACCGAGCAGGCCCCGCACTCGCCCTGCTCGCAGCCGTCCTTGGCGCCGGCCAGGCCGAGCCGCTCGCGCAGCACGTAGAGCAGGCTCTCGCCGATCCAGGCGTCGGTGACGGGCCGTTCGAAACCGTTGACCCGCAAGGTGTAGGAGGCGCACGGGCGCAGCTCGCGGCTGACCTGCGGGGTGAGGCCGAGCGGGTCGGCGTCGAGGGTCTCGATGGGGTCTGTGGTCACTTCAGCGCCCTTCCCAGTGCCCGTCGGGCCAGCACCGATACGGTACGCCGCAGCCGGATGGCGGCCGCGCTCGGCCCCTCGGTCACGGCCTCCCAGGCGCCTTCGGCGCCGTAGCTGTCGGGGACGCAGGCGGTGGCCACGTACTCGCCGAAGGCGGCGGTCGCGGCCGGGTCGATCTCCCGGCTGCCGTCCCAGTCGATGCAGCCGGCGACCCAGGCCTCGGCCTCCAGCGGGCGCAGCGGCACCGGTGCGACGGCGCCGACCGCGCAGCGCACGGCGCGCCGGGCGGGGTCGAGGACCAGCGCGACGGAGGCGGTGGCGCGGGCCGGGCCGCTGCGGCCGGTGGCCTTGAGGAAGACCTGCGGGGCGTGCAGCAGCGGGACGCGCACCCAGGTGAGGAGTTCGCCGGGGCGCACCGGGTCGAGGCCGGTGAGCAGGTGACTGACCGGCACCTCGCGGCTGGCGCCGGCCCGGGCGAGGGTGACGCTGGCCTCCAGGGCGGTGAGCACCGGGAGGGTGTCGCCGGCCGGGGCGGCGGTGACGATGTTGCCGCCGAGGGTGCCGACGTTGCGGACCTGCGGCGGGCCTGCGGTGCGGGCGGCGTCCGCGAGCGCGGGGATGAGCGCGGCGAAGTCGGGGCGGTCCATCCGGGCGTGGGTGAGTCCGGCGCCGAGGACGGCGGTGCCGCCGTCCTCGTAGCGCCAGCCGCGCAGTTCGGTGATCCGGCCGAGGCCGACCAGGGCGGCGGGGCGTAGCCGTCCGGCGTTGACGGCTTCCATCAGGTCGGTGGCTCCGGCCACCGGTACCGCGGCCGGGGTGGCGGCCAGCGCGTCGACGGCCTCGTCGAGGGAGGCCGGCAGCATGATCGTCCGGTTCACCTGGGTCCCACCGTGCTCCACTTGCTCATCGATCGGCTGCCGCCCGCGGCCTTCGGCCGTGGTGTCCGCGTCAGCAGCCCGGCCTGGCCCGTAGGGTACGGGCGATCGGGCCGGGTTGGGCAACTCTGGCACACAATGCTCGATGATCATTTCGGGGCAGGTGAACGGGACTGCCCGATTGGGACGGATACCGGGCGGTATCTGCCCCGGCCCGAACCGGACCAGGGCAGATGTTCATCTGTTCTTGACGTCAGATGACCACTCAGAAGTTCCCGTCAGGGCGAGTCCATCGCGCTCAGCGCACCGGCGGCGGGCCCTCGATCGGCCGGCCGGCCACCCCGGGCCAGCGCTGCCAGGGGTGCGGGCCGTCCGCCGGGCGGTACTCCACGCCGAGCGCGTCCAGCACCTTCAGGTGCGTCTCCAGCCGGTGCTGGAAGCCGGCGTAGTCGCGCGCGGCCGGATCGGTGGGCAGGTCGGACCAGGCGACCTCGGCGAAGGCCACCAACCGGGGGAAGGCCCGGTAGTCGATGTCCCGGGCGCTGTCCATGAACTCGCTCCACAGGTTGGCCTGGGTGCCGATCACGTGCCGGGCGGCGGTCTCGTCCAGCTGCCCGGGCACCGGCTCGAAGCGGTACACGTCCTCCAGCGTGCGCACGAAGCCGACCGGGATCGGCTCGTCCGGGCCGTCGGCCTGCCGGTGGTCGAAGTAGACGTGCTGCTCGGGGCACATCACCACGTCGTGCCCGGCCTTGGCCGCGGCGATCCCGCCGCCGAACCCGCGCCAGGAGGAGACGGCGGCGCCCGGGGCGAGCCCGCCCTCCAGGATCTCGTCCCAGCCGATCAGCCGGCGGCCGCGCTCGGCCAGCCAGCGGTCGAAGTGCCGGATCACGTGGCTCTGCAGCTCGTCCTCGTTGGCCAGGCCGAGCTCGCGGATCCGCGCCTGGGCGGCCGCGCTGTCCTTCCACTGCTCCTTGGGGCACTCGTCGCCGCCGAGGTGGATGAACTCCGACGGGAAGAGGTCCAGGACCTCCTCCAGCACGCCCTCGAAGAAGCGCAGGGTGTCCTCGGAGGCGTTGAGCACGTTGTGGCTGACGCCCCAGTCCGTCCAGACGCCGAGCGCCGCGGTGTCCACCACGTCGGTGTTGCCCAGCTCGGGGTAGGCCGCGACGGCGGCCTGGGTGTGCCCGGGCAGGTCCACCTCCGGGACGACGGTGACCCCGCGCGCGGCCGCGTAGGCGACGATCTCGCGCAGGTCGTCCTGGGTGTAGTAGCCGCCGTGCGGGCGGTCGTCGCGGCGCTGGCCGGCCCGGTAGCCGACCATCGAGCGGTCCCGCCAGGCGCCGCGCTCGGTCAGGCCGGGGTAGCGCTTGATCTCCACCCGCCAGCCCTGGTCGTCGGTCAGGTGCAGGTGCAGCACGTTGAGCTTGTGCGCGGCCAGCAGGTCGACGAAGCGCAGCACGTCCGACTTGGGCAGGAAGTGCCGGGCGACGTCGAGCAGCGCACCGCGCCAGCCGAACCGGGGGGCGTCCTCGATGTCCGCGCCGGGCAGCACCCAGCCGGTGCCGCGCAGCGGGGAACGGCGGAAGGCGTCCGGGCCGAGCAGCTGGCGCAGGGTCTGCGCGCCCCACAGCGCACCGGCCGGCCCGCCCGCGGCTATCAGGGCGTGGCCGGGGCGCACCGTGATCCGGTACGCCTCGGCGGCCAGCGCGTCGTCCTGGACGAGTTCGATGCCCGTGCCCGGCAGGCCCGGGCCGAGCGGCAGCCCGGTGGCCGCGGACAGCGCGGTGCGCAGCCACCGCTCGGCGTCGGCCAGCCCGGGCGGCGCGGTCAGCGTGGTGGCGTCGTCGAGGGGGAAGTCCTCGTCCGGGCGGCGGACGGCACTCGAAGGCACGGGAATGAGGTCCATTCCGACATCCTGCCCCCGCCCCGGACGACTGGCATAGACCACTTCGGAAACGCGGCACTATGCAAAACGGCGCTGTGCACAACCACACCGTGCGCTACGGCGCCGGGCACCGGCCCGCGGCGGTCGGTGCTACTTGCCGCCCTTGTTGTCGTCGCCGCCCTGCGGCTTGCCGATGCCGTCGTAGATCTCCTTGCACATCGGGCAGACCGGGTACTTCTTCGGGTCGCGCCCGGGCACCCAGACCTTGCCGCAGAGCGCCACCACGGGCGAGCCGGAGAGCGCGCTCTCCATGATCTTGTCCTTCTGGACGTAGTGCGCGAAGCGCTCGTGGTCGCCGTCCCCGTGGGACACCTGGGGGACGGGCTCGACCAGGGTGCCGGTGCCGAGGCCGCGCTCGGGCTCAAGAGTGCTCATAGGTGCCAAGTCTATGGGCGCCCCGCGAAACCCGGCCAGTATCGCGACGGCGGCCCGTACGTCAGTTCAGCGTCGGGTCGTCCGGATAGGTGGCGAGCAGCGCCAGCGGGCCGCGCTGGCGGCGCAGCACCGAGCGCCACAGCCGCTCCGGTTCCGGGCTGGAGATGTCCCCCGGCTCGCAGTCCACCAGGTACCAGGCGCCGCTCCCCAGCTCCGTCTCCAGCTGGCCCGGCGACCAGCCGGCGTACCCGGCGAAGATCCGCAGCGCGCCCAGCTCGCCGGCCAGCACCTCGGGCGGCGCCTCCAGGTCCACCAGGCCGATCGCGCCGTGCACCCGCCGCCAGCCGAGCGGCTCGCCGGTGCCCGGCTCCCCCGGCGCCACGGCGAGGCCGAGCGCCGAGTCCAGCGCCACCGGTCCGCCCTGGAAGACCACGGCGGGCTGCCCGACCAGCCGCCCCCAGCCGTCCAGCACGCTGCCCACCTCGACCGGCGTCGGCCGGTTGAGGACCACGCCGAGCGCCCCCTCGACGTCGTGGTCGAGGAGCAGCACCACCGCCCGGGCGAAGTTCGGGTCGGTGAGCAGGGGCGTCGCGACGAGCAGACGGCCGGTGTGGGACCGTCCTGCGTGCGAGTGGGCCGCCGTCATGCCCACATGATCCCGCAGAACGGCCGGGGTCGGACACCTCAACGATCGAAACCCCGCCACGCCGGAC
Organism: Kitasatospora sp. NPDC057940; assembly: GCF_042887425.1. NCBI lineage: Bacteria > Bacillati > Actinomycetota > Actinomycetes > Kitasatosporales > Streptomycetaceae > Kitasatospora > Kitasatospora sp. NPDC057940. The sequence continues at coordinate 56,759 of NZ_JBHVPH010000009.1, read as the reverse complement.
AAACACCCGAACGGCCCCTCCGGCGGGCGGGAGCGAGCCCGGAGAGAGGACCATCACGGGAGAGGCTCACGGGAACCATCGGCACGCCCACTACCATCTACGGATGGTGGACGCCCTTTACGGTGCCGACTCGGTTTTGCCGGGGGCCCGAGCGCGCCCGTACCAACCGGTCCACCACCGGCTCTCTACCGGAGCCTTCCCACTCCTCTGGCACCCCGGATTGCGAGAACGATGACCGACGACGTCCTGCTGGTCCACGGCGGAAACCCGCTCGAAGGCGAGATCCGCGTCCGCGGTGCGAAGAACCTGGTGCCCAAGGCCATGGTCGCCGCCCTCCTCGGCCAGGGCCCCAGCAGACTGCGCAACGTCCCGGACATCCGCGACGTCAAGGTGGTCCGCGGACTGCTCCAGCTGCACGGGGTCACCGTGCGGACCGGCGACGAGGACGGCGAGCTGATCCTCGACCCGTCGCACGTGGAGAGTGCGAACGTCGCCGACATCGACGCGCACGCCGGCTCCTCGCGGATCCCGATCCTGTTCTGCGGCCCGCTGCTGCACCGCCTCGGCCACGCCTTCATCCCGGGCCTGGGCGGCTGCGACATCGGCGGCCGCCCGGTCGACTTCCACTTCGAGGTGCTGCGCCAGTTCGGCGCCACCATCGAGAAGCACCCGCAGGGCACCTACCTGGTCGCCCAGCAGCGCCTGCGCGGCACCAAGATCGAGCTGCCCTACCCCTCGGTCGGCGCGACCGAGCAGGTGCTGCTCACCGCCGTCCTCGCCGAGGGCGTCACCGAGCTGCGCAACGCGGCCATCGAGCCGGAGATCGTCGACCTGATCTGCGTGCTGCAGAAGATGGGCGCGATCATCACCCTGGGCACCGACCGGACCATCCTGATCACCGGCGTCGACGAGCTGGGCGGCTACACCCACCGCGCGCTGCCGGACCGTCTGGAGGCCGCTTCCTGGGCCTGCGCGGCGCTGGCCACCAAGGGCGACATCTACGTCCGCGGCGCCCGCCAGCTGGAGATGATGACCTTCCTGAACACCTTCCGGAAGGTCGGCGGCGCCTTCGAGGTGGAGGACGAGGGCATCCGCTTCTGGCACCCGGGCGGCGAGCTCAAGGCGATCGCCCTGGAGACCGACGTGCACCCGGGCTTCCAGACCGACTGGCAGCAGCCGCTGGTCGTCGCCCTGACCCAGGCCACCGGCCTGTCCATCGTCCACGAGACGGTGTACGAGTCGCGGCTCGGATTCACCGGCGCGCTCAACCAGATGGGTGCACACATCCAGCTGTACCGCGAGTGCCTGGGCGCCACCCCGTGCCGCTTCGGCGCGCGCAACTTCCTGCACTCGGCGGTCGTCTCCGGCCCGTCCAAGCTGATGGGCGCCGAGCTGGTCATCCCCGACCTGCGCGGCGGCTTCTCGTACCTGATCGCGGCGCTGGCGGCCGAGGGCACCTCGACCGTGCACGGCATCGACCTGATCAACCGCGGCTACGAGAACTTCATGGACAAGCTGCGCGACCTGGGCGCCCACGTCGAGCTGCCGTCCGAGCAGTTGGTCGACGCCTGACCAGCAGGGCCTACGGGCCTACGGGCCTGCGGGCCTGTAGGCCCACGACGAGAGGCCGGGCTCCCCAGCAGGGGAGCCCGGCCTCTCGGGCGTTCAAGGGGTGGTTCAGGCGCCCTTGGCGGCTTCCTTCAGCTTGGAGCCGGCGCTCACCTTGGCGCTGTAGCCGGCCGCGATCTGGATCGGCTCACCGGTCTGCGGGTTGCGGGCGGTGCGGGCGGCGCGGTGGGTGCGCTCGAAGGTCAGGAAACCGGGGATGGTGACCTTCTCGTCGCCCTTGGCGACGACCTCGCCGACGATCTCGGCGAAGGCGGCCAGAACGGCGTCGGCGTCCTTGCGGGTCACCTCGGCGCGCTCGGACAGCGCGGCCACCAGCTCACTGCGGTTCATGTGTACTCCTGTGGTCTGTTCGCTTGCGGTGTGCGGGGGCCCATCGGTACTCCCACCGGGGGGCACCCGGATAGGCCGCAGGTCCGCACACTGTGCTCATGCAGGCAATGCGTGGTCGCAGGCCGGGTCCGTACCCGATGCCGCGCGCCGGTGCCGTCGAAGGCCCGTCCGCCTGCCTGGATACGAATCCTGCCCCGACCGGCCCCGAGAAAGCCAATCGGGCCCCGGCCACGACACCCGAACGAACCCCACCCGTTGGAGGTGTGACGCTCCGTCGGCTCCGGCGGACCGGGCCCGGGCGGCGGTCGGGACGACGCGCCGGAAGACCAGGGGGACGTTCCGTACTTGTCGGACACGCCTGCCCCGTGCAGGGCTACCGTACGCCCTAGGCACGACAAGCCCAAACACGCCCCTCGCCCTTGTGTCGCAAGGGTTCGGGGCGGGCTCGGGCGGGTAAGGCCGCTATTCGGACATTTGACCGATCAGCGACACGTCGGTCGCCTCGCCGGTCAGAGCTTGACGGTGGGGAACGAGGAGGCGTCGAGCGTGCCGACGATGCCCGGGGTCGGACGGGCCGGCTCCGTGCTCTCCTGGACGCCCGCCAGCGCCGCCTCGCGCACCGCCGAGGCGACCGTCTTGGCGACGTCCTTGTGGAAGACGCTCGGGATGATGTAGTTGGCGTTCAGCTCGTCGTCGGCGACGGTGGTGGCCAGCGCCCGGGCGGCGGCGATCATCATCTCGGTGTTGACGGTGCGGCTCTGGGCGTCCAGGAGGCCGCGGAAGACACCCGGGAAGACCAGCACGTTGTTGATCTGGTTGGGGAAGTCGCTGCGGCCGGTGGCGACCACGGCGGCGGTCTGCCGGGCGATGGCCGGGTCGACCTCCGGGTCCGGGTTGGCCAGCGCGAAGACGATCGAGTCCTCGGCCATGGTGGCCAGGTCGTCGCCGTCCAGGACGTTCGGGGCCGAGACGCCGATGAAGACGTCGGCGTCCGCCACGGCCTCCTTGAGGCTGCCGGTGCGGCCCGAGCGGTTGGTGTGCTCGGCGATCCAGCGCAGGCTGTCGTTGAGGTCCTCCCGGCCCTGGTGGACCACACCGTGCACGTCCGCCACGGTGGCGTGCTCGACGCCGGCCGCCAGCAGCAGCTTGAGGATCGCGGTACCGGCGGCGCCGGCGCCCGACATCACCACCCGGATGTCGCTGATCTCCTTGCCGACCACCTTCAGCGCGTTGGTGAGGGCGGCCAGCACCACGATCGCGGTGCCGTGCTGGTCGTCGTGGAAGACCGGGATGTCCAGGGCCTCGCGCAGCCGGGCCTCGATCTCGAAGCAGCGCGGCGCGGAGATGTCCTCCAGGTTGATGCCCGCGAAGCCGGGGGCGATCGCCTTGACGATGGCCACGATCTCGTCGGTGTCCTGGGTGTCCAGGCAGAGCGGCCAGGCGTCGATCCCGGCGAAGCGCTTGAACAGGGCCGCCTTGCCCTCCATGACCGGCAGCGCGGCGGCCGGGCCGATGTTGCCCAGGCCCAGCACCGCCGAGCCGTCGGTGACCACGGCGACGCTGTTGCGCTTGATGGTGAGGCGGCGGGCGTCCTCGGGGTTCTCGGCGATCGCCATGCAGACCCGGGCGACACCCGGGGTGTAGATCATGCTGAGGTCGTCACGGTTGCGGATCGGGAGCTTGGACGACATCTCGATCTTGCCGCCGAGGTGCATCAGGAAGGTGCGGTCCGAGACCTTGCCGATCGACACGCCGTCGATCGCCCGCAGCTTCTCGACGATCTCCTCGCCGTGCGCGACCGAGGAGGCCGCCACCGTGACGTCGATCCGCAGCGCCTCCAGGCCGGAGGCGGTGACGTCGAGACCGGTCACCGAACCGCCGGAGGACTCCACGGCCGTGGTGATCGCACTGACGGCGTTGCCCCGGGCCGGGACCTCCAGCCGCACCGTGATCGAGTTGGAGACACTGGGCACCGTCGCCATCGACGCTTCCTTCTTCCGTCCGTGCGGCAGGTTCAACATTTTGTTGAAGGCATCGCCTGCGCATGCTAGACCTCGATCGTCGCACCTTCCAAGGGGTAGCCAGAAATAACGTTCATTGAGTGTGCGGACCCGACAACTTCTTGCCTCTCCGGGCCGATGCGTTACATTGGACGGGACACCGGCTCGATCCAAGCCCCCGGGCCCAACCTTCGTCCCTTCGAGGGACCACTTGCCGCGAGGCGAGCATGGCGGGTCGGTGTCACTAACGTCTGAAGGCCCCTCACCATCCGGTGAGGGGCCTTCTTCGTCCGGCGGACCGGCCGTCAGCCGTGCAGCAGCGCGGGCACGCCGGCCGCGTCCGGCAGGTCGTCCGGACCGGACAGCACGGTCAGCCGCTGGGTCGCCCGAGTGAGCGCCACGTACAGCACCCGCAGGCCGGCCTCCGACTCGCCGGCGATGCCGGTCGGGTCGGCCACCACGGTCGCGTCGTACTCCAGGCCCTTCGCCTCCAGGCTGCCCAGCACCACCGCCCGCTCGCCCAGGCCCTCGGCCCAGCCGGCCGCCTCGGCCCGGCGGTCCATCGGCACCACGATCGCCACGGTGCCGTCCACCTCGGCCAGCAGCCGCTCCAGCTCCGCCCGGGCCGCCGCGCCGAAGGCCTCCGGGGCGGGATCCACGACGGCCGCGAAGCGCGGCTCGACGCCGACCCGGCGCACCGCGGTCGGCGACGGGGTGCCCGGCGCGGCCAGCGCCAGCACCTTGGCCGCGACCTCGGCGATCTCCGCCGGGTTGCGGTAGTTGACGGTCAGCGTGAAGCGGCGGCGCGGCTTGCCGGACAGCACCTCGTCCAGCGCGGCCTGCGCCTCCTGCGGGAACGGCCAGGAGGACTGCGCCGGGTCGCCGACGATCGTCCAGGTCGCCATCCGGGCCCGGCGGCCGATCATCCGCCACTGCATCGGGGTGAGGTCCTGCGCCTCGTCCACGATCACGTGCGCGTACTCGGTGCGCTCGACGGGGACGCGCTCGCGCTGGCGGGAGCTGCGGTCGGCGAAGGTGGTGACCTCCTCCAGCCCGCTCAGCAGGTCCACCGCGTCCACCTCGCGCACCTTCGGCCGGGCCGCCTCGCCCAGCAGCACCTGGAGCTCGTCCACCAGCGCGACGTCGTGCGCGGACAGCGCGCCCTCGCCGTTCGGGGACAGCTGGCGCCAGGAGGCCGCCAGCAGCCTCGCCTCGTCCGGGGAGACGGCGCGGCGGGCGATCCGGTTGATGTGCCGGTGCTGCTTGAGCGTGCCGAGCACCCGGCGCGGGGTCACGGCGGGCCACCAGGCGTCCAGGAAGTCCAGGAACGGCGCCTCGTCCGAGACGTACTCGTCGAAGGACTCCTTCTCCTCCTGGCGCTGCTCGCGGGCGTAGTGGTCGGTCGGCTTCGGCAGGTGCCGGGTGGCCTCCTGCCACAGGGCGTCCAGCAGCAGGCGGCGGGCGCGCGGGCGCAGCAGGTTCAGCGGGGTGCCGCCGGAGCCGATCACGTTGCCGCGCACGGCCTTGAGTCGGCCCGCGTCCAGCTTGAGCACCTCGCCGCGGGCGACCACCTTCAGCTCCTGCGGCGCGCCCAGCTCCAGCGCGGCCCGGGCGGCCCGGCGCAGCAGCTGCACCATCCGGCCCGATCCCTTGACCCGGGCCGCCTCCGGACTGTCGTAGGTGCCCGCCTCGATGCCGTCCACCAGCGAGCCGACCGCGCGGATGGCGACCTGCCCCTCCTCGCCGAGCGAGGGCAGCACGCCCTCGGTGTAGGAGACCAGCAGCGGGGTCGGCGAGACCACCAGGATGCCCCCGGCGTAGCGGCGGCGGTCCTGGTACAGCAGGTACGCGGCGCGGTGCAGGGCGACGGCGGTCTTGCCGGTGCCCGGGCCGCCGGTGACGAGCGTGGCGCCGGCGGCGGCCGCCCGGATCACCTCGTCCTGCTCCTTCTGGATGGAGGAGACGATGTCGCGCATCGAGTGGCTGCGGGCGCGGCCGAGCGAGGCCATCAGTGCGCCGTCGCCGACCACCGCCAGCTCCCGGCCGTTCAGGGTCGGGGTGAGGTCGGGACGCAGCAGGTCGTCCTCGACGCCGATCACCCGGCGCCCCTTGGAGCGGATCACCCGGCGGCGGACCACCCGGCCCGGCTCGACCGGGGTGGCGCGGTAGAACGGCGCGGCGGCGGGCGCCCGCCAGTCGATCACCAGCGGACCGTACTCGGCGTCCAGCACGCCGAGACGGCCGATGTGCAGGGTCTCGGCGACGGCCGGGTCGGCCGGGTCGAGCGGCGTGTCGGAGGGGATGCCGTGTTCCTCCGGGGCGTCCGCCCGCTGGAGGTCGATCCGGCCGAACAGGAAGTCCTCGAACTCGTTGTTCAGGCGCTGGAGGTGGGCGCCGGCCCGGTAGACCTGGGCGTCGCGCTCGGCGAGCGCGCCGGGGGTGCCGACGTGGACCCGCTTGGCGGCGTCCTCCAGGATGTACTCGGCCTCGGCGAGTTTCTCCTCCAGCCGGCGGTAGACGGTGTCGAGGTGCTGCTGCTCACCGGCGATCTCGCGCTCGCGCACGGTCTCGCGGTCGGTGGCGGCGGTGGTGTCCGTGTTGCTCTGCATGGCCTCGGTGGTAGCGGCGGAATCCGGCTCCGGAAAACGAGCGGACGGATGATCCTACGCCCCAACCGGGGTAAACGTGAAGGCCGCCCACCGCAAAGCGGTGGACGGCCTTCACTGTCAACATGGGGTGGTGGAGATGCCGGGAATCGAACCCGGGTCCAGTGGAGTTAATTCAGGGCTTCTCCGAGCGCAGTCCGCTGTGATTTTCTCGGCCCTGGCAGTCACACGGACAAGCCGCCAACAGGCCCAGCTGCTGTTTGATTTCCCATCCACCCTCGCAGCCCGGGTGGACGGTTGAGTTCCCTAGATTATGCCAGGGTCCGGGTCGGGAACTCCCCGGTCTGACACCCAAGCGCTATCGGTGCTTATTAGGCAGCGAGAGCGAACTGCTGGGAATCGCGCTTAGAGTTGGCGATTATTTTTTTGCGACACGTGGTTAACGAGATCATTGCCGCGTTCCTCGGCTCGCTTCCCCTGTTTCAACATCCCCTGTCGAAACCGATCATCCCCATGTTTTGTTGAGAAACAGCCGGACGGTGACCGTCCGTGTTGCTGCCGCCATAGTACGCGAGGCGGCGGGTGAGGGTCCAGCGGATTAACGCTGGCGCCGCCGGGCGGCCGCCACCGCACGGGCCGTCTCGCGGGTGTCCTGCTTCTCGCGCAGCGTCTGCCGCTTGTCGTACAGCTTCTTGCCGACCGCGAGCGCCAGTTCGAGCTTCACCCGGCCGTCCTTGAAGTACAGCGAGAGCGGGACGAGCGTGTGGCCCGCGTCGCGGACCGTGCTCTCGATCTTGCGGATCTCCAGTCGGTGCAGCAGCAGCTTGCGCTTGCGCCGGGCCGCGTGGTTGGTCCACGTCCCCTGGGTGTACTCGGGGATGAACACGTTGTCGATCCAGGCCTCGTGGTTCTGGATGTAGGCGTAGCCGTCGACCAGGTTGGCCCGCCCCTCGCGCAGTGACTTCACCTCCGTACCGGTGAGCACGAGGCCGCACTCGTAGGTGTCGAGGATCGTGTACTCATGTCGCGCCTTCTTGTTCTGCGCGATCAGCTTCTGTCCGGTTTCCTTTGCCATAGCGCGGCCATTCTCGCACTTCGGCCGGTTCGGGGCAGCCCCTTTAGGCCCGGGTGCCGAGCCCGGCCAGCACCCGCAGGGCGAGCGCGTCGGCGTCCTCGCCGGCCGCCGCCGGGACGTCCGGGGTCAGGCCGGTGCCCTCCGGGGAGCGGCCGGCCGGGGTGTAGTAGCGGCCGACGGTCAGCTCCAGGACGGCGCCGTCGGCGAGCCGGCTGGGCTGCTGGACGGTGCCCTTGCCGAAGGTCCGGGAGCCCACCACCACGGCGCGGCTGCGGTCCTGGAGCGCACCGGTGAGCAGTTCGGCGGCGCTCATCGTGCCGCCGTCGACCAGCACCACCAGCGGGGTGCGCTGGTCGCCCCCGGGCGGGGCGGTCAACTCCCGGGTCTCGCCGCGCTCCTGGTACGAGCCGACCGCTCCGCCGTCCAGGAAGATCCCGGCGGTGCCGGCGGCCTCCTCGACCAACCCGCCCGAGTTGCCGCGCAGATCGAGCACCACACCGGCGTGCGGGGCGCGCAGCGCGGCGCGCACCTGATCGGTCACGCCGCTGGTGAAGGCCCGCACGGCGATCCGCAGCACGCCCTTCTCCAGCTGCTCGGCGGTGACCTGCTGGCTGTCCAACAGAGCTCGCCGCAGCCGCAGTTCGCGGACCTCGCCGGCACCGCGCCGCACGGCGAGGGTGACTTCGGAGCCCACCCCGCGCTCGCCGTCGCGCCCGCGCAGCCGGGCCACCACCTCGGTGACCGGCAGGTGGTCGGCCTGGTCCTGGTCGATCCGCAGCAGCCGGTCGCCGGCCTCGATCCCGGCCGTGGCGGCGGGCCCGGCGGGCGCGACCTGGGAGACCGCGGTGACGCCGTCCTGGCCGCGGCCGACCGAGAGCCCGACGCCCAGGTAGCGGCCGTCCAGTCCCTGGCTGAACGCGGCGTACTCCTGGGCGCTGTAGTAGGCGCCCCAGCGGTCGCCGTTGGCCCCGAGCAGGTGCTCGGCCTGCTGCTCGGACAGGGCGGTGCCGGCCGGGTCCGCCGGGGGGCCCGGGACGGCGCCCGCGACCGGGGCGGCACCGGCGGCCGGGCGCCGCGGCGGGTCGCCCCAGGCGCCGGTGGCGGCACCGGCGATCAGCACGACGCCGAACACCAGGCTGAGAGTGGCCACCTGACGTGCCCTGCGCGGAGTTTCCAGCATGGCACCGGAGTGTAGACACCGCGTCGGGCGCGACGGGCCACAACGGCGGCCGAAACGACGGCGGCCCCGGACGGCGCAGTGCCGTCCGGGGCCGCCGGGGCCGGAGGTGGTCAGACCTTGAGGTACTTGCGCAGCGTGAAGAACGCCGCCACGCCGGCCATGCCCATACCGACCACGATCAGCAGCGGTATCACCGCGAGCACCGAGCCGAGGCCGATGAAGTGGATGAACTGCACCCGGTCGGCCAGCCAGTTCTGGACGAAGAAGTGCCCGCCGACCAGCAGCCCGGAGGCCATCACCGCACCGAGCAGCGCGGAGAACGCGGCCTCGGCGATGAACGGCATCTGGACGTAGAAGTTCGAGGCACCGACCAGGCGCATGATGCCGGTTTCGCGCCGCCTGCTGTACGCCGACACCCGGACGGTGTTGACGATCAGCAGCAGGGCGACGAACAGCATCAGCACCATGATCACGAAGGCCGCCGTCTGGAGGCCGTTGAGCAGGCCGAACAGGTTCTCCAGGATCTTCCGCTGGTCCTCCACCGACTTGACGCCGGGTTTGCCGGCGAAGGCGCTCTGGATGACGTCGTACTTGGTCGGGTCGTTCAGCTTGACCCGCCAGGACTGCGGCATCGCGTCCGGGCCCAGGACGGAGATGAGCGGGTTGTCCGGGTTCATCTCCTTCCAGTGCTTGTACGCCTCGGCGGAGCTCTCGAAGGTCGACGACTGGACCACCGAGTCCATCTTGTCCAGCTGGGCCTTGATGTCCTGCACCTGCTGGTCGGTGGCCGCACCCTTGTCGCACTGCGGCGAGTTGCGCGCGTCCGACTTGGTGCAGAAGTAGATGCTCACCTCGACCTTGTCGTACCAGTACCCCTTCATGGAGTTCACCTGGTCGCGGACCAGGAGCGAGGAACCGGCCAGGGCGAGGGAGAGCGCGACACTGACCACGACCGCGATGGTCATCGTCAGGTTGCGGCGGAGACCCACACCGATCTCCGACAGGACGAACTGGGCACGCATGCGGGTAACAACTCCAGGGTCGGTACTGCTGGTCTGGCGACGCGGGCGGACGGCCCTACGGGTTCAGCGCCGGCTGCGCCGGTCGGTCAGTGCTGGTATCCGTAGACGCCGCGGGCCTGGTCGCGGACGAGCAGCCCCTTGTCGAGCTCGATGACGCGCTTGCGCATCTGGTCGACGATGGCCTGGTCGTGGGTGGCCATCAGCACCGTGGTGCCGGTGCGGTTGATGCGGTCGAGCAGCTTCATGATGCCGACCGAGTTCTGCGGGTCGAGGTTGCCGGTGGGCTCGTCCGCGATCAGCAGCATCGGACGGTTCACGAACGCGCGGGCGATCGCCACGCGCTGCTGCTCACCACCGGAGAGCTCGCCCGGCATGCGGTCCTCCTTGCCGCCGAGGCCGACCAGCTCCAGCACCTCGGGCACCACCTTGTTGATGGCGCTCTTGGGCTTGCCGATCACTTCGAGGGCGAAGGCGACGTTCTGCGCGACCGTCTTGTTGGGCAGCAGGCGGAAGTCCTGGAAGACGGTGCCCAGCTGGCGGCGCATGTGCGGCACCTTCCAGTTGGACAGCTTGCCGAGGTCCTTGCCCAGCACGTGCACCTCGCCCGTGGAGGGGCGCTCCTCGCGCAGGCACAGGCGCAGGAAGGTGGACTTGCCCGAGCCGGACGAGCCGACCAGGAAGACGAACTCACCCTTCTCGATCTCCAGCGAGACGTTGTCCAGGGCGGGACGGTTCTGCTTGGGATAGGTCTTGGAGACGTTGTCGAATCTGATCACGGCTGCATCACGGAGGCCATCCTAGGCGGCGCCAGTCCTCGGTCGGTCCACCCCGGGCGCCCGGCCCTGGGGCGGGTGGCGGGAGCGGAAAGGGCCGCTCCCGGTCTGGGACCATACGCGAATCGGCGGTCGGCGCGCAGGGGCCGCCCAGGACAGCCGTCGAAATCTGGGGGAGAATGTCTGGTTATGCCCCGAAAATTGGGAGGCATCTCACAGCCCGGGAGCCGGAACCGTCAGAACCTGGCAGAGTGGAGGTGGCGTCCGTGTTCGGGCGCTCCCCCGCACAGGGCAAGAAGAGGAACCAAAGCCCCGTCCGGTGCGTTGGCTGTAGCAGCGAGGAGGAGATCGCATGACCTGCGACCATCTGGTGTGCGCCAACTGCAACGGCCGCGTGAGTGACGGGCGCTGCGCGGTCTGCCGCGCCAACCGGGCCCGGCTGCAGGAGCAGCAGGGCCCGTTCGCGGCGCTCTCCCCCGCGATGCTGCTGGCCCTGCTGGCCGGTCTGCTCGCGGTGGCGCTGATCGCCCGGCAGGCCCTGGCCTGAACCCACCGAGGCACACGAAAGGGCCCCCGACCACTGCGGTCGGGGGCCCTGTTCCGTCTGTCGGCGCCTACTGCGCGGCGGTCTCGCGCTGCTTGCGCCAGCGGATGCCGGCCTCGATGAAGCCGTCGATGTCGCCGTCCAGCACGCCCTGCGGGTTGCCGACCTCGTACTCGGTCCGGACGTCCTTGACCATCTGGTACGGGTGCAGCACGTAGGAGCGCATCTGGTTGCCCCAGGAGCTGCCGCTGTCCTTGAGCGCGTCCATCGCCGCCCGCTCCTCCTGGCGGCGCCGCTCCAGCAGCTTCGCCTGGAGGACGTTCATCGCGGACGCCTTGTTCTGGATCTGCGAGCGCTCGTTCTGGCAGGAGACCACGACACCGGTCGGGAGGTGCGTGATGCGCACCGCCGAGTCGGTGGTGTTGACGCCCTGGCCGCCGGGGCCGGAGGCACGGTAGACGTCGATCCGCAGGTCACCCTCGTCGATGTCGACGTGGTCGGCCTGCTCGACGACCGGGAGCACCTCGACGCCGGCGAAGGAGGTCTGCCGGCGGCCCTGGTTGTCGAAGGGCGAGATGCGGACCAGGCGGTGGGTGCCCTGCTCGACCGACAGGGTGCCGTAGGCGTACGGCGCCTTGACCGTGAAGGTCGCGGACTTGATGCCGGCCTCTTCGGCGTACGAGGTGTCGTACACCTCGGTGGGGTACCCGTGCCGCTCGGCCCAGCGCAGGTACATGCGCATCAGCTGCTCGGCGAAGTCGGCGGCGTCGACGCCACCGGCCTCGGCGCGGATGTTGATCAGCGCCTCGCGGGCGTCGTACTCGCCGGACAGGAGGGTGCGGACCTCCAGCTCCTCGACCGCCTTCTGGAGGGAGACGAGCTCGGACTCGGCCTCGACCCGGGTGTCCGCGTCGTCCTCGGCCTCGGCCAGCTCGAACAGCACGCCCAGGTCGTCGATACGGCTGCGCAGGCCCTCGAACTTGCGCAGTTCGCCCTGGAGGAAGGAGAGCCGGCTGGTCACCTTCTGCGCGTTCGCGATGTCGTCCCACAGGTTGGGGGCGCCTGCCGCCTCCTCCAGGACAGCGATGTCGGCCCGGATCTTGTCCAGGTCGAGGACGGCCTCGATCGACCCCATGGTCGTTTCGAGGTTCTTGAGCTCTTCGGAAGGATCGACGGCTGCCACGCCCCCAGGGTAATGGTTCCGGGGGTGGTCATGACGACACCGGGGTCCTCCGGCTCCCGCGGCACCCGCCCGACGGCCTTCTACGGCGCCCGCGGGGCCGTGCCGGACACCGCCGGGCGGGCCGGGTGGCCGGCGTCCGGGGCGGTGGCCGCGAAGGCCGTCCAGGCCGCGGCGGCGCCCGCCAGCAGCAGGACGGTGGCCAGCAGGACGGCCAGCAGCCGGCGGCGGCGCAGCAGCGCCTGCCGGTCCCGGCGGTGCCCGGTGCCCGGGGCGGTGCGCTGGGCGCGGGACTCCGCGGCGTACGCGGCCAGCTCGCCCGCGGAGGGGCGGCGCAGGCTGGTGTGGGTGTCCCGGGTGGAGTCGGGGGCGACGCCGGGCACCAGCGGGACGGCCGGGCCCCGGCGGCGCTTGTGGATGCCCGGGCCGGCGTCCACCTCGGCGTACACGGCCTCACCGGGGGGCAGCGCCTCCTCCGCCGGGGCACGGCCCTGGGAGGGGACGGCCAGCACCGGAAGGCCGGCCAGCGAGGGCAGCTGCTCGCGCAGCCGGGCGGCCAGCTCGGCGGCCCGCAGCCGGGAGGCCGGGGCCTTGGCCAGGCACTCGGAGATGATCCGCCACAGCCCGTCCGGCAGACCGGGGATCGGCGGCACCTGCTCGGTGACGTGCCGGCGCAGCACCGCGCCGGTGTGGCCGCCGCCGAACGGGGTGAACCCGGCCAGCAGCTCGTACAGCACGGTGGCGAGGGCGTAGATGTCGACGGCGGCGCGCGGCTCCAGGCCCTCGATGATCTCCGGGGCGAGGTAGTCGGGGGTGCCGATGATCCGGGTGGCCCGGGTCCGGCGCGGGGCGTCGACCAGGCGGGCCACGCCGAAGTCGGTGAGCTTGGCGCGCGGGGCGCCGCCGGGGCCCGGGGCGGCGGCGAGGTCGAGCAGGACGTTCTCCGGCTTGACGTCGCGGTGGACGATGCCGGCGGCGTGCGCGGCGGCCAGGCCGTCGGCGACGTCCGCGATGACCGAGGCGGCGGTCTGCGGCGGGAGCGCGCCGTCGCGCTCCAGCCGGGAGCGCAGATCGGTGCCCTGGACCAGCTCCATCACCAGGGCGAGGTCGCTGCCGTCCACGACCATGTCGCGCACGCCGACCACCCGGGGGTGGTCGAGGCTGGTCAGCGCGGCGCGCTCCTGGACGAAGCGGCCGACCAGCACCTGGTCGGCGGCCAGGTCCTCGCGCAGCAGCTTGACCGCCACCGGGCCGTCGGGCCCCTCGCCGAGCCAGACCGTCCCGGCCGAACCCCGGCCGATCACCTGGTGGACGGTGTACCGGCTGCCGATCTTGCGTGCCAATGCTGCTCCGTGGGCGGCGCGGGAGCGCGCCCGGGGGTCCGGTGCGCTCGGTGGGGCGGGACAACAGCGACCAACCTACGCGCCCCGGCGCCCCGCGCGGGCCGCCCGAGGGCCCTGGGCGGGCAGTCTCGGGCGAGAAATCTCACGAATTGTCGACAAATCGTCAATCTCGCCGCGCGGAACCGGTCCTGGACCGGACGGCCCCGCGCGGCGGGGCCTGGCCCGGCGTCAGTTCTTCGAACTGCCGAACAGGGCGTCCGCCCAGTCGCGCACGGTGTTGAACCAGCCCTGGACGTTGTCCCAGTAGTGCGGCAGCGGCGTGAAGTTCCACAGCGCGAACCCGGCCACCACCAGCACCACCAGCACCACCAGGCACCCCTTGAGGCAGCCGAGCCCGGGGATGTACATCCGGTTGCGGCTGCGCTGGCGCCGCTCGCGCGACGGGGCGGGCTCGCGGCGGTCCTGCTCGCGCGGCTCCTCCCGACGCTGCGATTCCTCCCGACGCTGCGGGGGCTCACGGTGCTGAGGGGGTTCGCGGTGCTGCGGGGACTCGCGGTGCTGCGGCGGCTCGGCCCGGCGCGGGACCGGGGTGGGCGGGGGCGGCGGCGGGTAGCCGCCCTGCGACTGTCCGTACGCGGCCGGGGCCGGCCGGTAGCCGCCGGGCGGCTGCGGGCGTCCACCGGGCCCGGGCTGCGGCTGGCCGCCGTGGCCGGTCTGCCCGGCCTGGTAGCCCTGACCTCCCTGGTAGGGCGGCGGGGCCACCGGCGGCCGCTGGGCGTACCCGGGCGGCGGCGGGCCCTGGCGCCGCTGGTCCGGGTGGTAGCCGGGCGGCGGCTGCTGCGGCTGGTAGCCCGGGCGACCGCCCGGCCCGGCCTGGAAGGGCCGCGGGGCGACCTGCGGGTCCTCGAAGTCCTCCGGGCCGAAGTAGCCGACCTGGGTCTGCTGGTTGCGGTCCCGGGCCGCCCGCAGCTGCGTCTGCCACGGGTGCGGCGTCTCCTCCCCCGGGACGCCCGGAGTGCCCGGAGCGCCCGGCGGGGGCGGCGGCACGACGGTGGGCGGCATCACCTGGGTGCGGTCCGGGGCCCCGAACGGCGGGGCGGGCGGCGGCTGGGTGCCCATCACCTGGGTCGCCCCGGCCGGGTCGTACTGCGGGGCCGGCGGGGCGGCCGGAGCCGCCGGCGACAGGCCGGGGACGCCCGCGCCCGCGCTCGGGACGGAGGTCGGGCGCGGGTCCGGCAGCAGCAGCGAGCCGACCGCGAGCGCCTCGTCCACCGCCGCCGGGGAGGCGTGCACCCCGACGCCGGCCGCCACCACCCGCAGCGCGCCGGCCAGCGAGGTCGCGGACGGCCGCTGCGCCGGGTCCTTGCGCAGGCAGCGCTCGATCACCGTCCACAGCGGCTCGGGCATGGTGCTGGGCCGCTGCGGCTCCTGCGCCAGGTGGGCGTGGAGGAGCGCGATCGCGCTGTCGCCCTGGAACGGCTGGCGGCCGGTGACCAGCTCGTACAGCATGATCCCGGCGCCGTAGACGTCCACCGCGGAGGTCTGCGGGCGGCCCTCGGCGGACTCCGGCGCGATGTAGGCGGGGGTGCCGACGAACTCGTGGGTGCGGGTGATGCCCGGGGAGTCGGCGAGGCGGGCGATGCCGAAGTCGGTCAGCATCGGGTGCATCTGCTCGGTGCCGTCCAGCACCGTGGAGGCGAGCAGCACGTTGGCCGGCTTGAGGTCGCGGTGGACGATCCCGTCCTCGTGGCTGGCCGCCAGCGCGTCCGCGACCTGGGCCATCAGCAGGGCGCCGGCGATCGGGCTGAACGGGCCGTTGGAACGCAGGTAGCGGGCCAGGTCGGGGCCGTCGATCAGGTCCATCACCAGGGCCAGCAGCTCGCCCTCGACCACCAGGTCGCGGACCCGGACGATGTTCGGATGGGTCAGTCGCAGCAGCAGCGAGCGCTCGCGCAGGAAGCGCATCACGACGTCCGGGTCGGCCGCCAGTTCCTCGCGCAGCACCTTGATCGCCACCAGCTGCCCGGGCTCGCTGCCGGGCACCTGGACGTCGGGGCGCACCCGGCCGCGCCAGACCGTCCCGGTGGCACCCCGTCCGAGGGTCTCCTCAAGCAGATACTTGCTGCCGACTGGCCGCACCTGTCGCACTCCTCGTCGTGCCGCCCGTGCGGGGCGCTCCTCCGCCGGTGCGGTGAGCCTGCCGGGCCCGTGTCTGCGGCCACTCTAACGGTGTCCGTTCAGGTTTTTGGGGCGACCGGCAGGCCATCCCGGAGGGGTTGGGGGACATCCCCTAGGGGAGTTCCCGGACGGGTTCGGCGGGCCCGCCGACGGGGCCCCCGCCGCACCGGTTGACCTGACCCTCCGTCGCCTCCACCATGGCGATGATCGCAAGATCGTCAAATCCGGTACGGTGCGCGGACTGTCCGTGACGGATGGCAGGATGGACACTCGCCACTCGTGTGGCCCAAAGGGTCGCCGCGGCCGCCCCGCGCGCCCGCGACGACACCGGGCAGCGGTACCAGGCTCCACACCAGCAGAAGGGACCCGCGGGCGAGATGCAGATCCGGCTGACCGTCCTCCGACCGCGCAGCGGCCCGACCGCCGTCGGCTCCGCCATCCCCTACGTGGACGTGCTGGTCACCGCACCCGTCGGCACCGCGCTCGGCGCGCTCGCGGGCGCCCTCGCGGGCGCCGTCGGCGTGCGCGGGCCCCGGGCCGCCACCCACGTGCACCTGTACGCCGGGGCGCACCGGGTCGACGAGCACACGCTGCTCGGCCACCCCCCGCTCCTCGACGGGGCCGTCCTCAGCCTCAACGAGCCCGACCCGACCGCCGACGACCCCGACGACACCCCCGCCGCCGCCGAACTGCGCGTGGTCGGCGGCCCGGACGCCGGCGGAGTGCACCGGCTGCACGGCCGGGAGATCCGGATCGGCCGCTCCGGCGAAGCCGACGTCCCGCTCGACGACCCCGACGTCTCCCGGCTGCACCTGGCCCTGCACCTCGCCGACGACGGCAGGATCACCGTCCGCGACCTCGGCTCCACCAACGGCACCACCCTGGACGGTCGGCTCGTCCCGCCCGGAGCCCCCGAGGAAGCCGTCCCGCTGGAAGCCGGCGCCCTGCTGCGCATCGGCGAATCCACCCTTCAGGTGGCCGCCCCCGACCCGGCCGACGGCACCGGCCGCGCCGCCCTGCCCGACGGCCACGGCCACCTCCAGCTCGCCGCCCCCGGCCCGGTCCGCCCCACCCCGCCGGTGGCCGAACCGCCGGCGGCCCCCGAACCCGCCCCCGGCCGCGGCCGCGGCCTGCTCTCGCTGCGGCTCGGCCGCACCGCCGAACCGCCCGGCCAGGAGAGCGCCGAACGCCACCACACCGCCGTACGGCTGCGCCAGGCCGCCGCCCAGCGCGAACGATGGCCGGATCTCGCCACCCTGCTGCTCAACGCCGTCGGCCCCGGCCCCCGGCTCTGGGAGCGCGGCCCCGGCCACCCCGACGCGCTCACCCTGCGCCTGGGCACCGCCGACCGCCCCGGCGGCCCCGGCACCTCACCCGGCACCATGCTGCCCGCCGTCCCCGTCACCCTCGACCTGCAGACCGCCGGCAGCCTCGGCCTCAGCGGCCCGCGCGAACGCCTGGACGCGCTCACCCGCGCCGTCGTCGCCCAGCTCGCCGCCCTGCACCCGCCGACCGGCCTGAGCCTGGTCGTCGTCGACGCCGACCAGGCCCGCACCCCCGAAGAACGTGCGGACACCTGGGCCTGGGCCCTCTGGCTGCCCCACCTGCGCCCCGTCGACGGCCAGGACTGCCGCCTGCTGCTCGGCCTCGACGACGAACAGGCCACCGCCCGGCTGACCGAACTCACCGCCCGGCTCAGCGGCCCGGCCGGCCTCGGCGGCCACCCCGCCACCGTCGTCGTGGTGGACGGCCGCCCGACCACCGAGACCGCCCGGCAGGCCGTCGACCTGCTGCTGCGCCAGGGCCCGGCCGTCGGCATCTTCCCGATCTGCCTCGCCGAGCAGCCCGAACTGCTCCCCCGCGGCCTCGGCGCCACCGCCCTGATCACCGGCGAGGTCGGCACCCAGCTCTCCCTCGACCGCCCCGTCGCCCGCGGCCGGGAGACCTTGCACGAGGTCTCCCTGGACGCCGTCTCCGACGCCTGGGCCGAACGGCTCGCCCGCGTGCTCGCCCCGCTGCGCGAGGCCGCCCCGGCCGCCCGCGGCCCGCTGCCCGACGCGCTGCGGCTGCTCGACCTGCTCCAGCTCGACACCGTCACCCCGGCCAAGCTGTCCGCCCGCTGGGCGGCGCACGCCGGCGGCATCGGCGCCGCCACCGCGCTGCTCGGCACCACCCGGGACGAGCTCTGCACGCTCGACCTGGCCGACCCCGAACTCGCCCTCCCCTCCCCCGACCCGGGCGGCCCGCACCTGCTCATCGGCGGCGCCCGCGGCTCCGGCAAGACCGAGCTGCTGCGCACCCTGGTCGCCTCGCTCGCCGTCTCCGAACGCCCCGAGCGCCTCACCGTCACCCTCATCGAGGGCCGCTCCACCGAGGACGGCCTGGACGGCTGCACCGAACTGCCGCACGTCACCGGCCTGGTGAACGCCGCCGACGACCCGCGGGCCGCGCTGCTCGCCGCGGAGGCCCTGGAGGACGAACTCGCCCTGCGCGAGCGGCTGTTCGACGGGCTGGACTTCGCCTCCTGGCACGCCGCCCGCATCCTGGACGGGCAGAGCCTGGACGCACAGGGCCTGGACGGGCAGAGCCTGGCTGGACAGAGCCTCGCCGGACACCCGGCCGTCCCCGTGCCCGCCGTCGTCGGCGCGGCCTCCGCCGCCACCCCGAAGATCATCCACCCGCGCAGCGGCGACGGCGCCCGGCCGGTCACCTCCCCCGCCGCCGCCCCCTGCCCCGCCCGCCTGGTCGTCGTCGTGGACGACTACGACGCCCTGCTCTCCCCCACCTCCCCGGCCGGCCGCCCGCTCGCCCGCGCCCTCGCGGCCGTCGCCCGCCACGGCGGCCCGCTCGGCGTCCACCTCGCGGTCACCACCGGCCACCCGGAGGAGAGCTCCGGCACCGAGGTCGACGAGGCCGCCCTGCTCCGCATCGCGCTGCGCACCGAGGACCCGGCCGACTCCGACCTGCTGATCCACCTCGGCGACGCGGCCGCCCTGCCCGAGGACACCCCCGGCCGCGGCTACCTGCGCCTGCCGGACGGCGGCGTCACCGCCTTCCAAGCCGCCCGGATCAGCGGCCGCATCCCGCGCACCGCCACCCTGCGCCCCACCGTCGTCGCGATCGACCCGCTCCAACTCGGCGCCCCGCCCGCCCGCCGTCCGGTCCGCGAACTCGGCAACGGCCCCACCGACCTCGCCCTCCTCGCCAGCGCCCTCCAACGCGCGGCCGCCCACTGACCGGGCGGCTGGGGCGCCGTACGGCTTTCCTCGGCCGAGGCGTCGCCGTCGATTCTCAGGAGCAGTACGTGTTGTGCTTGACCAGGGCGAGGCCGGCGACCTTGCCCTCGGCCATGGTGAACTCGTAGAACCAGTCCGGGCCGCCGTTGCCGCCCTCGGCCGGGAGTTCGTACTTGCCGTCCTCGGTCGGCTTGAGGGCCTTGCCCTCGTAGGCTCGCTTGAGCTCGTCCTCCGCCGAGCCGGCGCCGACTCCCTCGGCGGTGCGGGCGTCCGCCGGGGCGACCAGCTGGCGCAGGCCCTCGGTGCCGAAGTTGACCCGTCCGGTGGCCAGGAAGGCCTGGTCCCGGTTCTTACGGGCGGTCACGATGACGTCCGCCTCCTTGAACAGCGCGTCGGACTCCTGCCGTTCGGCGGCCTCCTGCTTCAGCCGCTCCTGGAGGCGCTCGCTGTGCTTCACCATCTGCTCCAGCGAGGCCCCGGGCGCCAGGGTCTCGAACGGCTTCCGGTTCGCCCGCATCTCGTCGATCCTGGCCAACGCCTTGTCGGACTTCGCGCGGGCCTCCGTCTCGGCCGCCATCCGGACCGGGTCCGGCGCCGGGCCGCCCTTGTACGCGTAGTCGGTGCAGCCGTTGAACAGCGAGACCGGCGACGGCTCCAGGGCTCCGGAGGCGAGTGCCTCGTCCTTGGTCATCGACAACTGCAGTCCGCGGTAGCCGCCGGTGCCGAACGGCTGCGGCGGCGTACTGGCCGCCGCCGCGGTCGCGCCGGTCTTCTGCCCCGCGTCCTTGCCGCCCTCGCAGGCCGCCGCTCCGGCCACGACCAGAGCCATCGTCAGTACGGCCCCCGCCGTGCGCGCGCTGCGCATCATCCCCACGGTGATCCCCTCCCCGGTGTCGATCACACACAGTAGCGAATATGCGGGCGTGATCCACAATCGGTTTCCACACCAGTGGAAGGGACGTCGCCGTGCACGGCCGACGACTGGTCACCCGTCCGCCGCCGTCTTCCGAAGGCGGCGGACGGCAGCTGCAGGTCAGTGGGCCGGGGGCTCGGCGGCGAGGCCGCGGGTGTAGTGGGCGGCGGCGAGGACCGAGGCCATCAACTCGGAGTCGAGCACGGAGGCGTCGGCCAGCCGGGTGGCCGCCGCATGGGAGGCGAGCAGCGTCTTGGTGACCCTCAGTGCCGCCTCGGGGCGACGGGTGACGGGCCTGACCCACTCGGCCACCGCCCCGTCCAGGTCCTGCTCGGGGACGACGCGTTGCAGGATGGCGAGCTCCCGCGCCTCCACCGCGCCGACCGGGCGGCTGGTGAGGATGATCTCGCGGACCCTGGCCGCGCCGACCTCGTGGAGCAGCCGGGGCAGCAGGCCGCCCCAGGCGACGGGCAGGCCCAGGGCCAGCTCGGGCAGCCGGAAGACGGCGTTGTCGGCGCCGACCCGCAGGTCGCAGGCGAGCGCCAGGGCGAAGCCGGCGCCGGTGGCCCGGCCCTGGACCCGCGCGACGGTCACGGCGGAGCTGTTGGTGAGGGCATCGCAGACCCTGCGGGCCTTCTCCCCGTAGCTCCGTATGCCGCCGCCGGTCGGGTCCTGGTCCAGGCCCGCGAAGAGTTCGTCGCGGTCGCCGCCGAGGCAGAAGTCCCGGCCGGCCCCGGACAGCACGATCACGCGCACGGCCGGGTCGGGTACGGCCAGCACGGCGAGGAGTTCGTCCAGCATGGCCGAGGTGACGGCGTTCCCGGTCGCCGGGCTGTCCAGCTCGATGTGGAGCACGGGGCCCTGGCGCTCGGTACGGACCGTACGGGCCACCACGGGCGCGGGAACGGGCTCCGGGGCGGGCGACACTACGGGCTCGGGGTACGGGTTCTGGTACGGGTTCGGGAGGTACGACGGCTGCGCCGCGTACGGCGGGTACTGCGGCACCTGGGGAACCTGGGGAACCTGCGGGGACACGTTCATGCGGCCACTCTCAGGGACGTCACCCGGTGGAAGACCATCCGGGGTGCGTACTCGGGCGGGCTCACCGCCCGCAGGGTCGGGAAGCGCCGCAGCAGCTGGCCGAGCAGGGCGCGCGCCTCCAGCCGGGCCAGGCCCGCGCCGAGGCAGTAGTGGGCGCCGCCGCCGAAGGTGAGGTGGGTGCCCCGGCGGAGCACGTCGAAGGCGTGCGGGTCCGGGTTGCGGCGCGGATCGCGGTTCGCCGCGCCGTACATCACGTGGACCATGGTGTCCTTGGGCAGGAACACCCCGGCCAGCTCGGTGTCCTCGCCCGCGACGCGGCTGTTGACGCGGATCGGCGGGTCGTAGCGCAGCGCCTCGTCGATCGCGTCGTCGATGTGCTCCGGCCGCTCCCGCAGCCACTCCCACCGGCCGGGCGACCGCAGCAGCGACCACACCAGCGAGGAGAGCAGCGTCGCCGTGGTCTCCAGCGAGGCGATGGTGACGAACATGGTGAGCTGGTAGACCATCCGGTCGGTGGCCTCGCGGTCGGACTCCAGCGCGTCCCAGGTGCGGATCCAGCCGGCGATCACGTCGTCGCCGTCGTTGTCGCGGCGCTCCCGGACGAGGCGGGTGAAGTACTCGCGCAGGTCCATGGTGGCCTGCTCGGAGACCGCCAGCTGGCTCTTGGTGGGCAGCAGTTCCTGCGCGTGCACCTGGTTGTGGGTCATCGTCAGGATGTGCGGGTAGTCCGCCGGGGCGATGTCCAGCCAGCGCCCGACGGTGCCGATCGGCAGCTGCTCGCTGACCAGGGACGAGAGGTCCGCCTCGCCGTCCGTCCGTATTCGCTCGGCCAGGCGGTCGAGCAGCCCGGTGACGTCGGCCTCGATCTCCGGCTGCATGTCCCGCAGGGTGGCGTGGTTGAAGAGGTTCCCGAGGCTGCGCCGCTGCCGGGTGTGCTCGGGGGCGTTGAGCCGGGAGAGCGTCCGGCTCATCTCCTGGGTGGCGACGGCCTCCCAGCGCTCCGTCCCGGTCTGCCGCTCCTGCCAGGCGAAGTCGGGGACGAGCCAGGTCCTGCCGCGCAGGACCTGGTCGCACGCGTCGTACCCGGTGACCAGGTAGCCGCCCCAGGGCGCGGGGACGAGGTCTCCCAGCGCCCGCAGCCCGTCGTAGACCGGGCTCGGGTCCGCGAGTCCCTCGGCCGACCGCAGCCTGCGCAGGAGCGGCACGGCGGCACGGCGGTCGACCACCCTTCCGTCCGGGCGCTCCGGGTCTGCGGGGCGGGCTTCCAACGTGGCGGTCACACGGGGCTCCTTACGCGCGGGCGGGCAGTACGGCGGCGATCTACCCAGCAACAGCGCGCTCAAGCGTCGATCCGTGTTGCCCCCGTCACGTACCCGCACCGCCGTCGGACCCCGTTCACACCGCGTTGGCGGAACGGCTTCCGACGGCGCGTCGGATCGGAGCCCGGGGCGTGTCAGACCCGGAAGACGTCCAGGAAGGCGCTCCACCACCCCTTCTTCTGCCCGGCCCGGCCCGGCGCGGGGGCGGTGGCCTGCGGGTACGCCTGCGTCGCCTCGGGGCCGCCGACCGGCGACCCGCCCGGCGCGGTGTCCGCACCCGCGGCCGGCCGCGTGGTGCGGGCGGGCGCCGGGCTGAACCGCACCGGCAGCGAGACCAGGCCGCGCTGGAACGGGCCCGGCCGCCACTCCACGCTCTCCGCGGGCACCGCGAGCGTGACGTCCGGGAGGGCGTTGAGCAGGCACTCGATCGCGCTCAGGGCGATCAGCTGGGCCGGGGACTTGGCCGGGCACGCGTGCGGACCGGCGCCCCAGGCCAGGTGGGCCCCCTTGCTGAGGGTCAGCCGGGCGTCCGTCAGCGCGGGGTCGCTGTTGGCGGCGGCGAAGCTGATCACCACCGGGCTGCCCGCGTCCATCGGGACCCCGCCCACGTCGAGGTCCTGCATCGGGTAGTGCGTGGCGTAGTTGGCGATCGGCGGGTTGTTCCACAGCACGTCGTCGAGGGCGTCCTCGATGCGCATTCCGGAGCGGCCCTCGCCGGACAGCAGCAGGAGCAGCGCGTTGCCGATCAGGTTGCGCTCGGGCTCGACGCCGGCGCCCATCAGCATGACCAGCTGGTCCTTGAGCTCCTCGTCCCGCAGGCCGGCCGGGTGCTGGATGAGCCACGAGGTGATGTCGTCGCCGGGCTGGCGGCGCTTCAGCGCGACCAGGTCCATCAGGCAGGCGGTCAGCTCCTCGTTGGCCTGGATCACGTCGAGGCCGTCGAAGAGCGCGGACATGCTGCGGGTCAGCCGGTCGCCGATGTCGGCCGGGCAGCCGAACAGCTGGTTGAACAGCAGCAGCGGCAGCAGCTTGGCGTAGTCGTTGAGCAGGTCGGCCCGGCCCAGCGGACTGAACTGGTCGATCAGGTAGCCGGCTATCCGCTCGACGTGCCGGTTGAGCCGGTTGTCGTTGAGCCGGCCCAGGCTCTCGGTGACGGCCTTGCGCAGCCGCAGGTGCTCGGCGCCGTCCGTGAAGAGGCAGTTGGGCCGGTAGAACATCATCGGCAGGACGGGGCTGTCCAGCGGCACCCGTCCCTCGTTGAGCGCCGCCCAGCGCCGCGAGTCCCGGGCGAACATCCCCGGGTTCTGCAGCACCCGCAGGGCGGCCTCGTGCGAGGTGACCAGGGTGGCCTCGACCCCCGGAGCCAGCTCAACCGGCGCGGCGGGGCCGTTGGCGCGCAGCTTGTCGTAGACCGCGCCGGGGTCGGACGAGAACATCTCCCCGTAGAGCGGTGTGCTCACGCCGACGTGCATCGGGCAGCCCTGCGGAGGCGACTGCGGGCCGGGTCGCTGCGGAGAATCCATGGGTCGTTCCTTGGAGGTGGCCCCGGGCGGGTGCGGACCCGGGAGGCGTGAGGGGAGGGAGGCGTGGGGGGGGTCAGGAGTCGCGGGGGGGGGGGATCAGGAGGCGCGGTCGAGCAGATGCCGGACGAGCGTCAGCAGGGCGTTGGCCGAGGAACGCTGGTCCCGCGCGTCGCAGAACACCACTGGGGTGTGCGGCAGCAGGTCGAGCGCCTCGCGCAGCTGGTCCTCGGTGTACTCGTCCTGCCGGTCGAAGCTGTTGACCGCCACGGCGTACTCCAGGCCGTACTGCTCGATCAGGTCGATGACGGGGAAGGTGTCCGCGAGGCGGGTCGGGTCGGCCAGCAGCAGCGCTCCCAGCGCGCCCCGCGCCATGTCCTCCCAGAGCTGCATGAACCGCTGCTGCCCCGGCGTGCCGAACAGGTACAGCACCAGGTCGTCGCCGAGCGTCAGCCGGCCGAAGTCCAGGGCGACGGTCGTGGTCTTCTTGTCCGGTACGCCGCGGAGGTCGTCGACGCGGATGGACGCCTGCGTCATGCTCTCCTCGGTGCTCAGCGGGGCGATCTCCGACAAGGCCCCGATGAGCGTGGTCTTGCCGACCGCGAAGTGGCCCACGACCAGGATCTTGACCGCGGTCGTCACCGCGCCCGGGACGTAGATGTCCTCAGGCGAACCGGCGTTGAAGTCCATGCAGTACCTTCTCTAGAAGTCTCGGATCCGGGGCCTGGGCCGGGGGCGGGGCCGACCGGCACAGCAACCGTCCCTCATGGATCAGGTCCGTCAGCAGCAGCCTCACGACCCCCACCGGCAGCTCCAGCCGGGCCGCGACCTCGGCCACCGAGAGGTAGCCGCCGGAGCACAGCTCCCAGATCGCCCGGGTCTCCGGGCTCGGCAGGGCAGGGAGGTCCTGCTCGGGCGCGACGGTGACCAAGGTGATCAGAGACAGGGCTTCCGCACTCGGTAACTCGCGCCCGCCGGTGATCACGTAGGAGCGGATGAAGCCGCCGGTGACCCGCTGTTCCTCGCCGCCGGCCGTCATGAGCCGCTGAGCGTGCTCTGGCGCGGCGCCGCCGACATCGCCCGTCCGAGCGCGCCCACCTGCTGCTGCATCCGGAAGGACATCGCCTCCATGTCGACGTCGGGGGCGGTGGAGGCGGCCAGGTACGCGCCGCTGCCGGCCGCGATCAGGAAGATCCAGCCGTGGTCGTACTCCAGCAGGGTCTGGCGCCAGACCCCGGCGCCTGCGCCGTCCCCGCCGACGAACGGGGCGACCGCGCGGCTCAGCGACTGCATCGAGCTCATCGCGGCGGCGTTGGTCTCCGCCTCGTCACGGCCTATCTCGCTGGACCGTTCGAGCAGGAGGCCGTCGGCGGAGACGAGGATGGCGTGCCGGGCGCCGGGGACCTGGAGTACGTCGTTGAGCACCCAGGAAAGATCGCGGCTCACTGGATCTCGGTTCCTTCCGTGTTCGTGGTGTTGCGCCCGGACAGCGTGCCGCGCTGGAACGCGCCGAGGCGGGACGGCGTGTTCTGGCCGGGGCTCCGCACCGGCGCCTCGGCCCGGCCGGGGTCCTGCGGGGAGGGGAGCACCGACACCGGGCGGTGACGGCGGCGGCGGGGCAGCTGCCCGTCCGCGGTCATCTCCGGTTCCGTCACCGCCGCCGCCGGCACCGGGGCCAGGGGCGCCGCCGGTTCGGGCAGCGACACGAGCCGCTGACCGGGGGCCTGCGCCCAGGCCGGCGCGGGCTGCTCCGCCGGCGGGGCCTGGTAGTCGCCGCGCGCGCCCTGGTGGTCACCGTGCGCGGCCTGGTGGTCGCCGTGCACGGCGGTGGCCGGGGCCGGGGCCGCGACCTCGCTGCTGAGCAGCTCGGCCGGCAGCAGCACCACGGCCCGCACGCCCCCGTACGGGGAGACCGAGTCGACGGAGACCCGGAAGCCGTAGCGGGCGGCCAGCATGCCGGAGACGGCGAAGCCGAACTTCGGGGGGTTGCCCAGGCTGGTGAGGCCGATCGGCGCGCCCGGGTTCAGGAGCACCGCCGCGCGGTCCTTCTCCTCCTGGCCCATGCCGAGGCCGGCGTCGTCGACGATCAGGCAGACGCCGGTGGGGACGGCCTGGACGCTGACCTCCACCGGGGTGTCCGGGGCGGAGTAGTTGGTCGCGTTGGCGAGCAGTTCGGACAGCACGACGGCGACCGGCTCGACGACCTTGCTGACGAGCGCGACGCTGACCTGGGAGTGGATCCGCACCCGGTCGAAGTGCCGGATCCGGCCCTGGGCGCTGCGGACCACGTCGTAGACCGAGGCGACGCTCTCACGGCGGCCCAGCCAGCCGCCGCAGAGCACCGCGATGCCCTGGGCACGCCGGCCGAACTGGCTGTTCGTGTGGTCGATCGTCATCAGGTCGGCCAGGATCTGCGGGCTGTCGCCGTACTTCCGCTGCACCTTGTCGATGACGACCTGCTGCTCGTCGGCCAGGCCCTGCAGCGTCCGCATCGCCGCCTTGAGGACGGCCTTGGTGTCCTCCTCGGCGTCGCGGCGGACGTCCGTCAGTTCGGACGCGTGCTGGCTCCGCAGGTGGTCGTGCAGCACGGCGAACTCGTCGCGCTGGCGCTGAGCCAGGGCGCTGGCCTCCTCCAGGGAAACGTTTCGCCGCCGCAGGGCGAGGTTCGTCCTGCGGGCCTGGAGGGCCGCTCCGACGGCTACGAGCATCACCACGATGAAGACCCAGAAAAAGGGTTCCTGCACAAATGACGTCATGAAACTCTCTTCAGGTGGCACCGTGTGGAGCCGGTCCGGGCCCCGAGGCGCGAATGGGACTGGCGGCCTGAACCCCCTCCGAAAGACACCTGATGTCACATCACATCGCGGTGCTTTCCGGCACGGGACCTGCGGCGACGCCTATCGCGGGGTCAGCCTACTGCAACTCCTGGCAGGTCAGAACAGCTACCAAAAAGGGCAGTTGGGGCGAAGTTCCACGCCCGACCGGGAACTCCGTTGGGACTCGGCGGACTTCGTAGCGCGACGTTAATCGCCAGGACATATCCCGACCACGCCCCGGCTCGTGCGCAGCGTGACGACTCCGTCACCATCCGGAATCCACCGCCCGCCGCCTTGCTGTGCCGTCGGCCGTCAGCGCATGGAACCCGTGCGCAGGAGGGTGCGGATGACGCGCATCGCGACCGAGAGGCTGGACAGCTCGTAGTTGTCCGAACCCCTTATGTCGTCGAGGGTGCTCTTGGCGCGGTTCAGCAGGGTGGAGTTGAGGTCCGCCCAGGCGGTGTAGCGCTCCTCGGGGGTGGCGCCCTCGGGGCCGC
This sequence comes from Kitasatospora sp. NPDC057940, assembly GCF_042887425.1. Classification (NCBI taxonomy): domain Bacteria; kingdom Bacillati; phylum Actinomycetota; class Actinomycetes; order Kitasatosporales; family Streptomycetaceae; genus Kitasatospora; species Kitasatospora sp. NPDC057940. Next base: position 29,557 of record NZ_JBHVPH010000009.1, on the reverse strand, counting down.
AGGCCAGGATGTCGGCGGTCAGCGCCGCGTGCGCCGCGAAGAGGTCCTCGCGGATCGCGGCCCGGGCCATGGACGACCAGCGGTCGGTGCGGGGCAGGTCGATGATGCGGTCGAGCAGGTGCGAGATCTGCAGGCGGTCGCCCAGGTCGTAGTAGAGCTCGGCGACCTCGGCGACGTCCTTGCCGGAGCGGTCCGCGACCTCGGTGATGTCCAGGGTCGGGAAGACCGAGGACAGCCCGGCGATCCGGGTGACCAGCTCGTCCGGCACGCCGGCCGCGGCGAGCTCGCCCTGGATGCCCTCGAACCAGGTCAGGTCCTCGCCGCGCAGCGGCTTGGGCAGCGAGCCCCAGACCTGGCTGACCCGGTCGTGGAAGAACTCGATGGTGCCGGCGATGTCGAGCGGCTGGCGGCGGTTGTTGAGCATCCACCGGGTGGCGCGCTCGACCAGGCGCCGCGAGTGCAGCCGCATCTTGGTCTGGATCCGGGCCGGGACCTTGTTGTCCAGGCCCTCGATCTCGGCCCAGATCTCCTCCAGGCCGAAGACGGCCCGCGCGGCGGTGTGCGTCCGGGCGATCTCCTCGTAGGTCGCGCCGGTCTCCTCCTTCAGGCGGAAGGCGAAGGTGCAACCACCGCGGTTGATCGTGTCGTTGACGATCAGCGTGGTGATGATCTCGCGGCGCAGCGCGTGGCTGTCGATCGCGTCGGCGAACTTCGCCCGCAGCGCGCTCGGGAAGTAGTCGTGCAGCGCGGTGCGGAAGTACGGGTCGTCCGGCAGGTCGGTGGCCAGCAGCTCGTCGGCCAGGATGATCTTGGTGTACGCGAGCAGGACGGACATCTCCGGCTGCGACAGGCCGCGGCCGCCCTGCTGGCGCTCGCGGATCTGGCGCTCGGCGGGCAGGAACTCCAGCCCCCGGTCGAGCCGGCCGGCCCGCTCGAAGCGGTTGATCATCCGGGAGTGGACGTTGACCATGCTGTGCGCCTGGGCGACGGCGTTGGCCAGTACCACGTTCTGCGCGTAGTTGTTGCGCAGCACCAGGTGGCCGACCTCGTCGGTCATCTCGGCGAGCAGGACGTTGCGCTGCTTGACCGTCATGTCGCCGTCGGCGACGACCTGGTTGAGCAGGATCTTGATGTTGACCTCGTGGTCCGAGGTGTCCACGCCGGCCGAGTTGTCGATGGCGTCGGTGTTGATCCAGCCGCCGGTGCTCTCGGGGCCGCCGACCGCGGCGTACTCGATGCGGCCGAGCTGGGTGCAGCCCAGGTTGCCGCCCTCGCCGATGACGCGGGCCCGGACCTGGTCGCCGTTGACGCGGATGGCGTCGTTGGCCTTGTCGCCGACCTCGGCGTTGGTCTCGGTGGAGGCCTTGACGTAGGTGCCGATGCCGCCGTTCCAGAACAGGTCGACCGGCGCCTGGAGGATCGCCTTCATCAGCTCGGCCGGGGTGAGCCGGGCCTCCTGGATGCCCAGGACGGCGCGGACCTGCGCGCTGACCTGGATCGACTTGGCGCTGCGCGGGAAGACCCCGCCGCCGGTCGAGATCAGCGACTTGTCGTAGTCGTCCCAGGAGCTGCGCGGCAGCTCGAACAGGCGGCGGCGCTCGGCGTACGAGGCGGCGGCGTCCGGGTTCGGGTCGAGGAAGATGTGGCGGTGGTCGAAGGCGGCGACCAGGCGGATGTGCTCGCTGAGCAGCATGCCGTTGCCGAAGACGTCGCCGGACATGTCGCCGATGCCGATGACCTTGAAGTCCTCGGTCTGGGTGTCGACGCCGAGCTCGCGGAAGTTGCGCTTGACCGACTCCCAGGCGCCGCGGGCCGTGATGCCCATGCCCTTGTGGTCGTAGCCGGCCGAGCCGCCGGAGGCGAACGCGTCGCCCAGCCAGAAGCCGTAGGACTCGGCGACGCCGTTGGCGATGTCGGAGAAGGTCGCGGTGCCCTTGTCGGCGGCGACGACGAGGTAGGTGTCGTCCTCGTCGTGGCGGACGACGTCGGCCGGGTGGACGACCTCGCCGGCGACCAGGTTGTCGGTGATGTCGAGCAGCGCGGAGATGAACGTCTTGTACGAGGAGATGCCCTCGGCCAGCCAGGCGTCCCGGTCGACCGACGGGTCCGGCAGCTGCTTGGCGACGAAGCCGCCCTTGGCGCCGACCGGCACGATGACGGTGTTCTTGACCATCTGCGCCTTGACCAGGCCGAGGATCTCGGTGCGGAAGTCCTCGCGCCGGTCGGACCAGCGCAGACCGCCGCGGGCGACCTTGCCGAAGCGCAGGTGCACGCCCTCGACCTGCGGCGAGTACACCCAGATCTCGAACGCGGGGCGCGGGGCCGGCAGGTCCGGGATGGCCTTCGGGTCGAACTTCATCGACACGTAGGAGTGCCAGTCACCGGAGCCGTCGTGCTGGAAGAAGTTGGTCCGCAGGGTGGCCGTGATGAGGTGCAGGAAGGAGCGCAGGATGCGGTCCTCGTCCAGCGAGACGACCTCGTCGAGCGCGCCGGACAGCTCCTCCAGGATGCCCTCGGTCAGCTCGGCGGCGCCCTGCTGGTGGCTGGGGCTCAGCCGGGCCTCGAACAGGTTGACCAGCAGCCGGGTGGTGTGGGTGTTGTTGCGGAGCGCGTCCTCCATGTAGTCCTGGGAGAACGTGGAGCCCGCCTGGCGCAGGTACTTGGCGTACGCGCGCAGCACCGTCGCCTGGCGCCAGGTCAGCCCGGCGGTGAGGACCAGCTCGTTGAAGCCGTCGTTCTCGGCCTTGCCGGTCCAGGTGGCGGCGAAGGTCTCCTGGAAGCGCTCGCGGGCCTCGTCGGTGAGCTCGGTGGCCTCGCGCAGCTTCAGGCCGAAGTCGTACACCCACGCGGTGGTGCCGTCGGAGCGGCGCAGCGCGTACGGGTGCTCGTCCAGCACCTCGACGCCCAGGCGCTGGAGCACCGGCAGGACCTCGGTGAGCGAGATCGGGCCGCCGACCCGGTAGACCTTGAAGCGGCGCTCGTCGTCGCCCGCGCCGACCGGCTGGTACAGGTTGAGGCGGAAGTCGCCCTCGCCGTGCAGCGACTCGATCTGCTTGATGTCGGCGACGGCGGTGCGCGGCGGGAAGTCGGCGCGGTAGCCGTCGGGGAAGGCGTTGGCGTACTTGTGGCCGAGCTCGGCGGCCTTCTCCTCGCCCAGTTCGGTGTGCAGCTGGTCGTGGAAGCCGTCCATCCAGAACCGGGCGGCCTCGGCGAGGCGGTTCTCGATCCGCTCGATGTCGGAGTCGGTGAGCTGCGGCAGTTCGGTGCCGGGGGCGACGCGGACCACGAAGTGCAGACGGGTCAGCACCGACTCGGTGGCGTACACCGTGTAGTCGATGGTGGCGCCGTTCAGCTCCTCCTTGAGGATGTCGGTGAGCAGCAGCCGGATCCGGGTGGTGTAGCGGTCGCGCGGCAGGTAGATGAACGCGGAGAAGTAGCGCCCGTACTCGTCCTGGCGCAGGAAGAGCCGCAGCTTACGGCGCTCCTGGAGGTACAGCACGCTGGTGGCGATGGAGATCAGCTCGGAGGCCGCGGTCTGGAACATCTCGTCCCGCGGGAAGGTCTCCATGATCTGCAGCAGGTCGCGGCCGTCGTGGCTCTCGCTGGAGAAGCCGGAGCCTTCGAGCACCTCCTGCACCTTGCGGCGCACGACCGGGATGCGGGTGACCGACTCGGTGTAGGCGGCGGAGGAGAACAGGCCGAGGAAGCGGCGCTCGCCGATCGGCTCGCCGGCGGCGTTGAACTTCTTGACGCCGACGTAGTCCAGGTAGGACGGGCGGTGCACGGTGGAGCGGCTGTTGGCCTTGGTGAGGACCAGCAGCTTCTTCTCGTGGGCCTTGGCGCGGACCGGCGCGGAGAGGCGGCCGAAGGCCTCGCTGGCCGGGTGGTGGTGGTCGTCGTGGCCGCGCGGGTCGGAGCGCAGGATGCCGAGGCCGGTCCCGGCGACGGCCTTCAGGACCTCCTCGCCCTCGTGCTCGACCAGGTCGTACTCGCGGTAGCCGAGGAAGGTGAAGTGGTCGTCGGCGAGCCAGCGCATCAGCTCCCAGGCCTCGCCGACCTCCTGCTCGGGCAGGCCGGTCGGGGGCTCCTCGGCGAGCTCGTCGGCCAGGCGCAGCGCGCTCTCGCGCATCTTGCTCCAGTCCTCGACGACCTCGCGGACGTCGCCGAGCACCCGGCGCAGGTCGGCCTCGATCGCACGCAGGTCGTCGCGGTCGGTCTCGCGGTCGATCTCGATGTGCATCCACGACTCGACGGTCGCGTCGGCGGGCCACTCGGTGCCGGCGGCCTGGCTGCGGGAGCAGGCGTCGACGTCCAGGATCTCCAGCAGCTTGCCGGTGATGTCGCGGCGGACGACCAGCTGGGGGTGGATCACGACGTGGATGGCGCGGTCCTGGCGGGACAGCTCGTTGGTGACGGAGTCGACCAGGAAGGGCATGTCGTCGGTGACGACCTCGACCACGGTGTGGCCGCAGGACCAGCCGTTCTCCTCGACCGAGGGGGTGTACACCCGCACCTCGGCGGTGCCCTGCGGGCGCTTGAGGCCCAGCCGGTAGTGGGAGGCCGCCGCGCCGTAGACGTCGACCGGGTCGCGGTCGACCAGGTCCTCGGGCGCGGTGTGGAGGTAGTAGTGGTGCAGGTACGCGGTCAGAGCGCCGTTGCTCAGACCTTCCCCCGGCGCCGCTCCCCCCACCTGGCTGTTCTCAGCGGCTGCGGCTGCCTTCTTGAGCAGGTCGGCCTTGGCTGCGTCCAGCTTGGTCTGCATGACTTCTTGGCTCCTGTCGCGCGCCGTTGCGTGACTCGGTGGTGTGTGGGTGTACACCGACGGGTCACTCGCAATCCTGCCGCACCTTCCAACTGAAAAGGCTTCATGGCGCGCATGAAATACCTTCGCAGTGGGTAGGACGATTCGTCCTGCGGAGCCACCCGACGACGCCAGCCAGCCTAACCGGATCAATCGAAGGTGGACAGGGACAGGGAGGCGCAAACCCGCAGGATGATCGGTCCGTCCTGGACACCATGTCCAAACCGGAGCCCCCCGTTCACTCTCAGCCCATGTGCGGGTACCGCAGGTCGGTGGGGGGAACGAAGGTCTCCTTGATCGCGCGGGCCGAGGTCCAGCGCAGGAGGTTCTGGGCGGAGCCCGCCTTGTCGTTGGTCCCGGAGGCCCGTCCGCCGCCGAAGGGCTGCTGGCCGACGACCGCGCCGGTCGGCTTGTCGTTGATGTAGAAGTTCCCGGCGGTGAACCGCAGCGCCTCGACCGCCTGGGCGATGGCGTAACGATCCTGCGCGATCACCGAGCCGGTCAGGCCGTACGGGGCGCCGGAGTCGACCCGGCGCAGCACGTCCTCCCAGCGGGCGTCCTCGTAGACGTGGACGGCCAGGATCGGACCGAAGTACTCCGTCCGGAAGATCTCGTTGCGGTAGTCGGAGGAGACCAGGACGGTCGGCCGGACGAACCAGCCGATCGCGTCGTCGTACTGGCCGCCCGCCGCCAGCTCGATCGTCGGATCGGCCTTGGCCCGTTCGATGGCGTCCCGGTTCTTCTCGAACGCGCGCCGGTCGATGAGGGCGCCCATGAAGTTGGAGAGGTCGGTGACGTCGCCCACCGTGAGCGCGTCCACCTCGGCCACCAGCTCGTCCTTGATCTTCTGCCAGAGGCTGCGCGGCAGGTAGGCCCGGGAGAGCGCCGAACACTTCTGGCCCTGGTACTCGAACGCGCCGCGGACCAGCGCCGCCTTCAGGATCGCCGGGTCGGCCGAGCGGTGGGCCAGCAGGAAGTCCTTGCCGCCGGTCTCGCCGACGATCCGCGGGTACGTCCGGTAGCCGCCGATGTTGGCGCCGACGGTCTGCCAGAGCGACTGGAAGGTGGCGGTGGAGCCGGTGAAGTGCAGCCCGGCGAGCGCCGGGTCGGCGAGGGCGACCGCGGACAGCTGGACGCCGTCGCCGGTGACCAGGTTGACCACCCCGGGCGGCAGACCGGCCGCCTCCAGCAGCCGCATCAGGTAGTGCGCGGCCAGGGTCTGGGTCGGCGCGGGCTTCCAGACCACGGTGTTGCCCATCAGGGCGGGCGCGGTCGGCAGGTTGCCGGCGATCGCGGTGAAGTTGAACGGGGTGATCGCGTAGACGAAACCCTCCAGCGGACGGTGGTCCACCCGGTTCCAGACGCCCGGTGCGGAGACCGGCTGCTCGGCCAGGATCCGCCGGGCGAACTGGACGTTGAACCGCCAGAAGTCGATCAGCTCGCAGGCGGAGTCGATCTCGGCCTGCTGCGCGGTCTTGGACTGGCCGAGCATGGTGGCCGCGTTGAGGGTCTCCCGCCAGGGCCCGGCCAGCAGGTCGGCGGCCCGCAGGAAGACCGCCGCCCGGTCGTCGAAGGACAGCGACCGCCACTGCCGGCCCGCCGCGAGCGCCGAGTCCACCGCCGCGCGGGCGTCCTCCCGGGTGGCGTTGCCGAGCACCCCCAGCTTGGCGGCGTGGTGGTGCGGCTGGACGACGTCGATCCGCTCACCGCCGCCGAACCGCTGCTCGCCGCCGATGGTCATCGGCAACGGGATCTGCTCGGCCGCCAGCTCGTCCAGCCGCCGGACCAGCCGGTCCCGCTCCGGGCTGCCGGGCGCGTACCCCAGCACCGGCTCGTTGACCGGTAGGGGCACCTCGGTGACTGCGTCGATCGGCATGGCGGCTCCGTCCTGCTGACTGCTCCGGTGGGAAGGCCCGATCCACCGGACAGGCCCTGGTCCAGCCTGACCAGCGGCCGCGCGATCCGCCCGCTCAGACACGCGGACGGCGGACGTGGCGCCCGCCACGCCCGCCGCGGCCGGTCAGCCCCGCCCCAGCCGCCCGGCCAGCTCGACCGCCTCCGCCAGGCTGTCCACCACCGGCACCCCGAGCGGCTCCAGCTTCTCCCGGGTGTGCGAGCCGCCGGTGTAGAGCACCGCGTGCGCACCCGCGCCCAGGGCCGCCCGGGCGTCGTCCGCGGCGTCGCCGATCAGCACCGTACGGGCAGGGTCCACCCGCTCGCCGAGGGCGGCCAGGTGCCGGGCCAGCTGCTCCGCCTTCTGGCCGCCGGACGGGCCGCTGCGGCCGTCCACCCGCAGGAACCGGCCGGTCAGGCCGAAGGCGTCGACCAGCGGCAGCAGCCTCTCGTGCTCGTACATCGACAGCAGCGACTGGCTGTGCCCGGCCTCCCGCCAACCGTCCATCAGCTCGTGCACGCCGTCCGTCAGCCCGCAGGCCGGGCTCAGCTCCCGGTAGCGGTCCTGGAAGGCCTCGTCCAGCCGGAGCCACTCCTCCTGGGACGGCATCCGGCCGAGCAGCCGCTCGTAGAACCGGGGGATCGGGATCTCGTACTGCTCGCGGTACTCCAGCATGGTCATCGGCCCGACGCCGATGGTCGCGAACGCGGCGTTGCTCGCGCCGAGCACCGCCTCCATGTCGTGGAAGAGCGTGCCGTTCCAGTCCCAAACGATGTGTGTAGCCACGCCCGGAACGGTAACCCCGACCACCGACACGCCGGTAGGACGGGGCTCACGCACCCCGCTGCTCCGCTCGGGCGCGACCGGCCGGTCAGGCCAGCAGCGCGGAGATCTCCTGGGTGGCGAACCAGAGCAGGTCGTGGTCCTCGGCCCCGTCCACGGTGAACTGGGCGTCCTGGTCGCCCGCGTCGGCCGCGGCCACCGCCGCCACCGCCGCCGCGACGTCCTCGACCACCTCGCCGTCGGCGACGTCCGCGTGCACCGCCGCCGCCTTCGCCAGCGGCAGCGGGCCGGCCAGCACCACCCGGCCGAGCGAGGCCTGGTCCTGGTACTCGTCGCCGGGGAACGGCCGGACGGCCGAGTCCGCCACGTCCAGGGCCACCACGACCCGGCGGCGCGGGGCGTCCGGGTCAGCGGCCAGCAGCCGCAGGGAGGACTGCGCGGCCCGGTTCAGCGCCGCGTACTCCAGCTCCTCCAGGTCGTCACTGACGTACCACTCGCGCAGCGCGGGCGTCACGGCGTAGGCCGCGGACTGGTCCAGGGCACCACCCGGGTGCGCCGCCGCCAGGCCGTTCAGGGTGGTGGGCACGTACACGCGCATCGGTGGCACTCTCCGGTTCGTCCAGCGGCACAGCTTCCAGCGCCCCAAGAATAAGCGCCGCCGGGCCGGGCGTGATCACCTCGGCCCGACTCAGCGGGCGGCCCGCAGGGCCTCACCGCACGTGCGCAGGGCGCTCTCCAGCACCGCGTCGCGGCGGGCCGGGTCCATCATGTTCGGGCCCATCACGGCCAGGTCGGCCGGCGTCGGCGCGAGCATCCGCACCCGTACGCCCTCGGCCCGCAGCAGCACGGCCTCGCGCAGCAGCTGCCGGGTGACGGCGCGGCGGTAGCGGCTGACCAGCTGGGCCAGCACGCCGCGCGGGCGGTCCCGGGCGCGCCACTCGCGCAGCGCGGCGAGGGAGCCCGCGAGCCCGCTGGTGCCGGCGACCCCGCCGGCGTCGGCGCCTTCGGCACGGTCGGTGCGGTCGGTGCGGGGGCGCAGCCGCAGGGCCATCGGGGCGAGCACGTACACCTCGTCCAGGCCGCGGCCGAGCAGCAGGTCGGCGTTGGTGGCGGACCAGCAGCCGCCGTCCACGTACGCCGAACCGTTCAGCCGCACCGGCGCGAACCAGCCGGGGATCGAGCAGGAGGCCATCACCGCGTCGGCGACCGCGACCGCCGGGGCGTCCGGGTCCCCGAAGACCACCCGGCGGCCGCTGCGGTAGTCCACGGCCGCCACCCGCAGCACCGCGGCCCCGGCGCCGGCCTCGCCGTCGGCGCCCGGCGGCGGCCAGCCGCCCGGGCCGAGCAGGCCGCGCACCAGCTCGCCGACCGGGGCCAGCGAGCCGCGGCCGGGCGGCGCCATCGCCGACACCATGGTCAGCAACGGGTACTCGCGCGGGTGCCGCACGGCGTCCCGCAGCAGGCCGGGCGAGCCGATGCCCGCCCCGGGACGGGGCGGCAGCGCGCCGCCGGCGGCCGTGTCGTAGTCGAAGTCCACCCCGGCCAGCGGGCCGTCGGTGATCGGCAGGCCGCGCTGGTGGTCACGCAGTTGCTCGGTGCGGACCCCGCCGGCCAGCATCGCGCCGAGGATCGAGCCCGCCGAGGTGCCGAGCAGCACGTCCGCGCGGCCAGGCCGCCAGCCGGTGGCCTCCTCGACGGCGCAGAGCGCGCCGACCGTCCAGGCCGCGCCGAGCATCCCGCCGCCGCCCAGCACCAGGCCGCGCCGGGGTGCGTCCCCGGTCGGCGGGGCGGTGCCCGCGGCTGCCGGAGCCGGAACCGCCGCTGCCCGTGTCGTCATCGCGGCCGCCCCTCGTCGTGGGTGCGGTCGTGGCCGCCCGGCCCCGTCCCGCTCCGCGCGGTTCCCGATCAGGCTCCGATGGTGCGCGCCGACGGCCGGGCACCGCAACGGGGGCGGCGATCCGGGCCACCCGGTCCGGCGCATCGAACCGTCCTCTTTCGGACCGTACGGCCCGTCCACGCACGTCAATCGGGCACCGCACGACCGCGCGCCGGGCCCGGCACCGCACTGATCGATTCACTCGGATAGGTGAACTTGCCGGTCACTCCGGGAGCAGCGGCAAAAGCCCTTGCCGCCCGACGCGGCCCACCGCTAGCAAGGACCCGTCCGCACCCGCACCACCGTGTCGAGGAGCCCGCCGTGACCGCACCGCTCACCGCCCGCCCGCACCGCCGGCCGCGCACGACGGCCACCCACGACCCGGCCGGGCGCCGCCCGCGCCACCCCCGCGCCGCCTGCACCGGCCCGGACGGCCACGACCCCCGGGCGCTGGCCTCCCGCTTCGCCCACCAACTGGTCGAGGTGCTCACCGGCGCCCGGCCGTCCGGCCAGCTGATGCGGCACACCAGCCTGGACGGCTACGGGCAGCTCGCCTCCCTGGTCCGGGCCGGCGCGCTGCGCCGCGGCGGCGCCGCCGACCGGCCCCGGCTGGGCCCGGTGCACGACCGGTCGCCCTCGCCCGACGCCGTCGAGGCCTGCGTCCGGGTCGACCTCGGCCGGCGGCACCACATGGTGGCCTTCCGGCTGGAGCAGCGCGGCCAGGCCGGGCAGTGGCAGTGCACCGCCGTGGAGGCCCGATGACCACGACCGTCGCGGCGACCACGGCCGTCACAGCGGCCAAGGCGGGCAGGGCGGCCACAGCGGCCCCCACGACCGCGTGGCGGACGGGAACGGCACAGGGCGCCGCCCCCGTCCGGGAGCGGCGCCCTGTGCGGCGTCCTGCGGCCTGCTCAGCCCTTGCGGCGGCGGCCCTTGGCCGACTTCGCGGCCTTGCGGCGCTCGGCGCGGGTCAGCCCGTCGCCCTCGTCCTCCGGCGCGAGGTCCTCGAAGTCGCCCTCGATGACACCGCCGCCGACCTCGTCCGAGGGGGCCGTGTAGTGCAGCCGCTGCGGCTTCGGGGCCTCCAGGCCCTTGGCCTTGATCTCCGGGCGGGCGGCGTCCTTCTCCAGCTTGTCGAGCAGCACCTCGGCGTCCGCGACCGGGACCTCCTCGACCTGCTGCTCGACCTGGACCTCCAGGTTGAACAGGTAGCCGACGGACTCCTCCTTGATGCCCTCCATCATCGCGGTGAACATGTCGAAGCCCTCGCGCTGGTACTCGATCAGCGGGTCGCGCTGCGCCATGGCCCGCAGGCCGATGCCCTCCTGGAGGTAGTCCATCTCGTAGAGGTGCTCGCGCCAGCGGCGGTCCAGCACCGACAGCACGACCCGGCGCTCCAGCTCACGCATGATCTCGGCGCCGAGCTGGTCCTCACGGGCGCCGTACTGCGCCTGGATGTCCTCCTGGACGACCTTGACCAGGAACTCGGAGGTCATCCCGGCGGGGCCGCCGGCCTCCTCCTCCAGCTCCTCCAGGTCCAGGGTGACCGGGTAGAGCTGCTTGAGCGCGGTCCAGAGCTTCTCCAGGTCCCAGTCGTCCTCGAAGCCCTCGCCGGTGGCCGCCTTGACGTAGGCCTCGACGGTGTCGTCCATGAAGTGGCCGACCTGCTCCTGCAGGTCCTCGCCCTCCAGCACGCGGCGGCGCTCGCCGTAGATGACCTCGCGCTGGCGGTTCAGCACCTCGTCGTACTTGAGGACGTTCTTGCGGATCTCGAAGTTCTGCTGCTCGACCTGGGTCTGCGCGGAGGCGATCGCCCGGGTGACCATCTTGGACTCGATCGGCACGTCCTCGGGCACGTTGGCCATCGACAGCACGCGCTCGACCATGCCGGCCTTGAACAGGCGCATCAGGTCGTCGCCCAGCGACAGGTAGAAGCGGGACTCGCCCGGGTCGCCCTGACGGCCGGAACGGCCGCGCAGCTGGTTGTCGATCCGACGGGACTCGTGCCGCTCGGTGCCCAGCACATAGAGGCCGCCGGCCTCCTTGACCTCGTCCTGCTCCGCCTTGACCGAGGCCTTGGCCTTCTCCAGGGCGGCGGGGAACGCGGCCTCGTACTCCTCCGGGGTCTCGGTCGGGGTGAGCCCGCGCTGCGCCAGCTCGGCCGCCGCGAGGTGGTCGGAGTTGCCGCCGAGCATGATGTCGGTACCGCGGCCGGCCATGTTGGTGGCGACGGTCACGGCGCCCTTGCGGCCCGCCTGCGCGACGATCTGCGCCTCGCGCTCGTGGTGCTTGGCGTTCAGCACCTCGTGCGGGATGCCGCGCTTGCGCAGCTCCTGCGAGAGGTACTCGGACTTCTCCACCGACACGGTACCGACCAGCACCGGCTGGCCCTTCTCGTGCTTCTCGGCGATGTCCTCGACCACGGCGGCGAACTTGGCCGGCTCCGACTTGTAGATCAGGTCGGGCTGGTCGATGCGCAGCGGGTTCTTGTTGGTCGGGATCGGCACCACGCCGAGCTTGTAGATCTGGTGGAACTCGGCGGCCTCGGTGGTGCCGGTACCGGTCATGCCGGCGAGCTTGTCGTACAGGCGGAAGAAGTTCTGCAGGGTGATGGTGGCCAGCGTCTGGTTCTCGTTCTGGACCTCCACCCCCTCCTTCGCCTCGATCGCCTGGTGCATGCCCTCGTTGTAGCGGCGGCCGGCCAGGATGCGGCCGGTGTGCTCGTCGACGATCATGACCTCGCCGTTCATGACGACGTAGTCCTTGTCCGCCCGGTACAGCTCCTTCGCCTTGATGGCGTTGTTCAGGAAGCCGACCAGCGGGGTGTTCACCGACTCGTAGAGGTTGTCGATGCCGAGGTAGTCCTCGACCCGGGTGACGCCCTCCTCCAGGATGCCGACGGTGCGCTTCTTCTCGTCGACCTCGTAGTCGCGGTCGATCTTCAGGCGCAGCACCAGCTTGGCGAAGTCGGCGTACCACTTGGTCGCCTGGTCGGCCGGGCCGGAGATGATCAGCGGGGTGCGGGCCTCGTCGATGAGGATCGAGTCGACCTCGTCGACGACCGCGAAGTTGTGGCCGCGCTGGACGAGTTCGTCCTTCGACCAGGCCATGTTGTCACGCAGGTAGTCGAAGCCGAACTCGTTGTTCGTGCCGTACGTGATGTCCATCGAGTACTGGTGCTTGCGCTCGGCGGGCGTCATGTTGCCGAGGATCACGCCGACTTCGAGGCCGAGGAAGCGGTGCACCCGGCCCATCCACTCCGAGTCGCGCTCGGCGAGGTAGTCGTTGACGGTGATCAGGTGGACGCCCTTGCCGGTGAGCGCGTTCAGGTACGCGGGCAGGGTGCCGACGAGGGTCTTGCCCTCACCGGTGCGCATCTCTGCGACGTACCCGTGGTGCAGGGCCGCGCCGCCCATGAGCTGAACGTCGTAGTGCCGCTGACCGAGCACCCGCTTGGCGGCCTCGCGCACCGTGGCGAACGCCTCGGGGAGGATGTCGTCCAGGGTCTCGCCGTCCGCGAGCCGCTGCTTGTACTCGTCGGTCAGCGCGCGCAGCTCGGCGTCGGTGAGGTTGACGAAGTCCTCTTCGATGGAGTTGACCTGGGCAGCAATCCGCTGCAGCTTGCGAAGGATCTTGCCTTCGCCGGCGCGCAGGATCTTGTCGAAGACGGACACTTGGGCGGGCTCCTTGCCTGTATTGGCACTGGACGACTGCACGGCGGGTTCACCCCACCGCACGGGCCATCGTATGCGAGGAGTCCAATGCCCCGGGAGGTGCGTCAGCACGGTATTCCCGTGTCACCCGCGCGAGCACTTGATCCGATAGCACCGCCCACCGGGACAAACCGGTCAGCGGACCGAGGGATCGGCCCGATATTCGGATGCCCGAATTCCTCTCTCCACGGAATAATCCGCCCATGGAAGAGCCCCCCACCGTCACCCTCACCACGGACCGCCTCGTCCTGCGGGCCCCGCAGGAGTCGGACATCGACGCCGTCTTCGCCGCCTGCCAGGACGCCGAGATCCAGCGCTGGACGGTCGTCCCGAGCCCGTACCGGCGCGAGGACGCCGAGTACTTCGTCCGCGACCTCGCCGCACAGGGCTGGCGCACCGGCGAGAACCGGATCTGGTGCGTGTTCGAGCGCGGCTCCGACGCCCTGGTCGGCACCCAGGGCCTCGTGCTGCGCCACGGCGACCCGGGCTCCGCCGAGGTCGGCTGGTGGGCGACGAAGGAGTTCCGCGGCCGCGGCTACACCGTCGAGGCCGCCCGCGCGGTCGCCCGCCACGGCCTGGTCGAGCTCGGCCTGCGCCGCCTGGAGTGGCAGGCCTACGTGGGCAACGAGGGCTCCCGCGCGGTGGCCGAGAAGGTCGGCTACCGCTTCGAGGGCACCCTGCGCTCGTACGCCGAGCAGCGCGGCACCTTCCACGACGCCTGGGTCGCCTCGCTGCTCGCCTCGGACCTCCCGGACCTCCCGGACCTCCAGCGCTGACCACCGCCCCGGCACACCCCGACCGGCTGTCGGTGCCCCGGACTACCCTCGCCGACATGACCGCCCTGCCTGCCGCCGGCTCCCCCGCCGGCCCGCCGCCCGTCACCGCCCTGAGCGCCGACGAAGCCCGCCGGATCGCCCTTCGCGCCCAGGGCCTGCTCGGCGCGCCGGACCGCCGGGCCGGGGTGCGCGGGGTGCTGCGGCACCTGGGCGCCGTCCAGCTGGACACCATCTCGGTGCTGGCCCGCTCGCACGAACTGGTGCCGTACGCCCGGCTCGGCGCGGTCGGCCGCCCGGCCGTCGAGGCCGCGTACTGGGGCGCGGGCACGAGCTTCGAGTACTGGTCGCACGCGGCCTGCATCCTGCCGGTCGAGGAGTGGCCGCTGTTCGCGTTCCGGCGCCGCCGCTACCGCGAGCGCGGCCACCTCTGGGGCCACCAGGTGACGCCCGAGACGTACCGGCACGTGCTCGACAAGCTGCGCGCCGAGGGCCCGTTGACCTCCACGGAACTGGGCGGCGCCAAGAAGACCGCCGAGTGGTGGGACTGGTCGGACACCAAGATCGCGGTGGAGCGGGCGCTGGCCTTCGGCGACGTGGTCTGCACCGAGCGCCGGAGCTGGAAGCGCGTCTACGCGCTGGCCGAACAGGCCATCCCCGACGCGCTGTTCGGTCAGGACCGCACCGACCGGGAGTGCGTGCGCACCCTGGTCGCCCAGGCCGGGGCCGCACTCGGCGTGGCCACCCGGGCCGACCTGCTGGACTACCACCGGCTGCGCGCCGAGCAGCTGGACCCGGTCCTCGCGGACTGCGGGCTCGTCCCGGTCGAGGTGGCCGGCTGGGGCCCGGGCGGCGCCGCGGCGGCGGCCTGGGCCGACCCGGCCGCACTGGCCACCGCCCCGCGCGGGCGCCACCGCACCACGCTGCTCTCGCCGTTCGACTCGCTGATCTGGGACCGCGCACGCACCGAGCGGATCTTCGGCATGACGCACCGGCTGGAGGCCTACACGCCCAAACACAAGCGGGTGCACGGCTACTTCGCGATGCCGCTGCTGGCCGGCGGCCGGCTGGTGGGCCGGGTCGACCCGGCCCGGGAGGGGCGCACCCTGGTGGCCCGTCAGGTCTCGCTGACCGGCGACCGGGGTCACGGCGCCCGGCACGTCGAGGCGCTGGCGGCGGCCCTGCGCGAGGCGGCCGCCTGGGTGGGCTGCGACGCCGTCCGGGTCGAGACCCTGCCGAACGAACGGCTGCGCCCGGCCCTCGAGAAACTCCTCGCGAGCTAGGTCCTGTCCGGTCGATCTTGGCGGATCAGCCCGCGGCGCTGGGCGCCCGGCTGGGCGTGCGCCCGGATCGTCCTCGTACTGGGCGTACTTGGGCGATTCGGGCGTGCGTCCAGGCGGGATGCCCAACGTCGCGGGCCCGGCAAGATCGGCCGGACAGGGCCTAGGACACAAGGCGCAGCCGGGTCACCCTATTTCGAGGATCTTCTCGCGCATCGCGTACACCACCGCCTCCATCCTGGAGTGCAGTTGGAGCTTCTCCAGGATGTTGCGCACGTGGTTCTTCACGGTGTTCTCGCTGATGAACAGCTCCTTGGCGATCTCCCGGTTGTTCATCCCGGTCGCCACCAGCTTGAGCACCTCCAACTCCCGGTCGGTGAGCCGGGGTGCGGGCACCAGGTCCCGGTCGTCGGAGCGGCGCTGGATCATCGACTTGAACTCGGTGAGCAGCTTGGACGCCATCGACGGGCTGATCTGGGACTGCCCGTCGGCGACCGCGCGGATCGCGGTGGCGACCTCGTCGGTGGAGATCTCCTTCAGCAGGTAGCCGGTGGCGCCCGCCTTGATCGCCTCGTAGAGGTCGGCCTCCTCGTCGCTTATCGTCAACATGATGATCTTGGTGCTGGGTGCCACGTCCTTGATCGCGGTGCAGGCCTCGATCCCGCTGCGGCGCGGCATCCGGACGTCCATCAGGATGATGTCCGGGAGCAGGTCGGCAGCCTTCAGCACGGCCTCGGCGCCGTCGCCGGCCTCGCCGACGACCTTGATGTCCGGCTCCTCCGCGAGCACGATCTCCAGCCCCCGGCGGAACAGCGCGTGGTCGTCCACCACCAGCACGCGGATCGGCTCACCCCGGTGCGGCGCGTACGCGGGTTCCTCCTCCGGTCCCGGTGACAGTCCGGTGACCGGCCCCGTAGCGGGCCCCAGCCCGAAGTGATCCCCCATCCGCTCCTCCCCCTTCGCGGGTCGTCGTGCGCCAATCATTCCACGCCGCGCGGCCGTTGCGGTCACCCTCCGACGCCGCCCTTCCGCATCGGGTGACCTCCCGGGCCCGCCCTCGACTCCCGCTCCACCCGCCCTGCCCCGAAACGCCGGTGACCCCGGCGGACTCGGCCGCCGGGGTCACCCCTCCAGGATTGTCTTCGGACGGTCAGTCCTCGTCGTCGCTTTCGCCGATCGCCCCGCCCGCGCCACTGCCCGCGCCGGCCGACCCGTCGGTCTGCAGGTGGATGACGCCGTAGTGGTAGCCGTGACGGCGGTAGACGACGCTCGGCAGGCCGCTGTCCTTCTCCACGAAGAGGTAGAAGTCGTGGCCGACCAGTTCCATCTCGTACAGCGCCTGGTCCAGCGCCATGGGGGCGGCCGGGTGGGTCTTCTCCCGGACCACCAGCGGGCCTTCGCCCTCCACTTCCAGGGATCCCATCATGGTCTTGCGGACGGCCCCGTTGGTCTCGCCCTCCCGCGCCGCCGTGTCCGGCAGCGCGGCCAGCGCCGCGGTCGCCTCGGCGACGCTGATGGGGGTGCGGCCGTTGCCGCCCTTGTGCACTCGGCGCCGGTCCGCGGACTTGCGCAGCTGGGCG
This sequence comes from Kitasatospora sp. NPDC057940, assembly GCF_042887425.1. Lineage (NCBI taxonomy): Bacteria > Bacillati > Actinomycetota > Actinomycetes > Kitasatosporales > Streptomycetaceae > Kitasatospora > Kitasatospora sp. NPDC057940. The sequence continues at coordinate 12,857 of NZ_JBHVPH010000009.1, read as the reverse complement.
TCGAGCTTCGCCGAGGCCAGGTCGAGCGCCGCGTACGGGTCGGCGGCGGCGGCTTCGGCCCGGATCACCGGCCCACGGGTACGGAGAGTGATCTCCACCCGCTCGGACCGGTCGGCCTGCCGCGGGTTGTGCTCCTTGGACACCTCGACGTCGAGGCTGATCACCTTGCCGTCGAACTTCTGGACCTTCTCCAGCTTCTCGGCCACGTGCTCGCGGAACCTCTTGGGCACCTCGGTCTTGCGGCCCTTGACGACGATGTCCACGCAGAACTCCGATCCCTCGTGCTGACGCCGATCCGGGTGCTACCGGACCGGACTGAGACCCAGCTGGACCAGCCCATCCACTGCCGGCCCCCCGCCCCCGCCGCCAGCGGCGGGAAACGACTGGCCCTCACCTCACTTCCTCCCCACCAGGGACGGTTGAAACCCCTTGGAGCTTTATCGAACACCTCACACGGGGTTTTCGCCTCCCCAGGCGCGGAGTCGGGTATGACCCGATACTGCGGGCGGGCGGTCAAGCTGTTGGACCCTGTCTACCCTCCTGCGAGTGAAGCACGGGTAAATACCTGGACAACACCCCCCGTACGGCGCATCCTTTGCTCACTCTCCGTGCCTGCCGTCGCCAGGAGCAGCCGTGCCACCACCCTCCGCCCCCACCCGTCCGCCGTCCGCCCAAGGGCCGTTCGGCCACGCACTGGCCGGACTGCTGGACGTCCTGGTCCCGGCCCGCTGCGCCGGCTGCGGCGCCGAGCGCACCCAGCTCTGCCCGGTCTGCCACCACGCGCTGGCCGCCACCCGGCCCGGCCCCACGCTGCTGCCCTGGGCGCACGCCGCCGCCCCGTACGCCGATCCCGTCCGGCAGTTGCTGCTCGCCCACAAGGAGCGCGGCGCGCTGCGCTTGGCGGGCCCGCTCGGCGAGGCGCTCGGCCGGGCCGTCCGCTCCGCCCTGGGGCCGCGTGCCGGGGCCGCGCCGCTGCTGCTGGTCCCGATGCCCTCGGCCCGGTCCGCCGTCCGCGCCCGCGGCCACGACCCGACGCTGCGGCTGGCCGGGGCCGCCGCCCGCTCGCTGCGCCGGTGCGGCCTGGACGCCCGGGCCGAGCCGCTGCTGCGGCACGCCCGCCCGGTCGCCGACCAGGCCGGGCTGAGCGCGGCCGAGCGCCACCGCAACCTGCACGGCGCGCTCACCGTGCTGCCGCGCGCCCGGCGCGACCTGCTGGGCCGTCAGCCGGTCCTGGTGGACGACCTGGTGACCACCGGCGCCAGCCTCGCCGAGGCGGCCCGGGCACTGGCGGACGCCGGACTGCCCGCCCGGGCGGGCGCCGCGGTCGCCGCCACCGCGCACCGGCCCGGCTGAGGCACCGTGCGGCCCGACGGGGCATCAGGGATCGGAACGTCAGGCCGTGACGGGCCGGTTCCCAGACGCACGCCCTAGCCCGCGTAGAAGAAGGACCCGGCCTTGTCGGCCAACTGGACCTCGCGCCACTGACTGCCGATCAGCCGGTAGATCGCGCCGCCGGCCGCCGCGAGCACCGACGGCGCCTGGGCCAGGACGTTGCCCCGGGACTCGGAGGCCGAGACGGTGAGCATGTTCTCGGCCTGCAGCGTGGTGTCGGCGCTCTGCGTGCCGTCGGTGCCGATGTAGTACAGCTGCTTGATCCGGTCGGCCTCCTTGCCGAGCACCAGCAGCTGGTCGGCCTCCGCCCAGGAGACCGAGGCGACGTCGGTGAGCGAGGGGGCCGCCTGGCGCAGGCCGGTGATCCGCGCGGTCGGCGCCTCCGGGGTGCCGCCGTGCACCACCAGGCCGAAGTACAGCGAGCGGCTGGGCACGCCCGCGGTCTTGACCACCAGGGCGGCCCGGGCGCCGTCCGAGGAGATCTTCAGGGCCTGCACGGTCTGCCCGTCCAGCCCCTCGACCGCGACGGGGTACGTCCGGTTGCCGCGGACCATCACCACCCGCGGGCCCTGCGGGTTGCGGTCCACCACCCAGAGGTCGCCGCGGCCGTCCCAGCTGGGCGAGGCGAGGCCGTCCTCCTTGTCGGAGGTCTTCACCGGCGAGGTGAGCACCGGGTCGGGCAGCGCCACCGCGCTGTCCGCCAGCGGCACCGAGTAGAGCTGGTGGCCGTCCCCGCTGATCGCCGCGGCCCGGGAGCCGTCCCGGTTGACGGCCATGGTGCCGAGCGGCGCCTTGCCGGCCGGCTGCGGCTTGCCGAGGACGCCGCGCACCGGCTCGCCGTTGCGCTGCTCGTCGGTGACCATCAGGAGGCCGTTGTCGGCGCGCTGGTAGTACTGCTGCGCGGGCAGCGGCCCGGCCAGGGCGCCGGGGCCGGTGGCCGGCAGGTCGTTGCGGCTGGCAAAGCAGTTGCCCCGCTGGCCCTTGAGTTCGAGCCGTTCGACCTGCCCCTTGCCCTGGTCGGCGAGGGTGTAGAAGAGCTGGGTCGCCATCCGCCGGCAGGACACCGGCTCGCTGACGTCCGCCCCGCCGAGCTGCACGTGGGCGATCCGGCCGTCGTCGACGCTCACCCGGTCGACGGTGACGCCGCTCGGGAAGGACGTCCGGGCGACCGGCGCGAGCCAGGTCGAGGGCCCGGCGACCAGGGCCTTGGCGGCGGCGGTCAGCGGGTCTATCCGGCGCCGCAGGTAGATCGGGTCGGGGATCAGGACCTGTTGGCCGGCGCTCCCGGTGACGGTCGAGGACGGGTCCGGCGTGGTGTAGAAGTACCGGTCGACCTGGCGGTAGCTGTTGTTGAAGTTGGTCTCGTTCATGATCACGCCGGCCGGCAGCCGGTCGATCCGCCACTCGCCGTCCTTCTCCCGGACGAGGGTGAAGTCGGCCGAGACGTCCCGCTGCCCCTCGGCCAGGTACGAGTGCTTCTCGTCGATCCTGGCGATCAGCGAGCCGGTCACCGTCGCGGAGACGCTGGTGTCGGTGTCGGCGATGTCCTGGCCGGCCGGGAGGTTCGGGGTGGCGGCGGAGAGCACCTGGATGCCGGCGTCCGGGTTCCAGTGCGCGGAGGCGTTCTCGGTGAGGTACTGCCGCGCGGTCTCGTACCCCTCGTCGGCGGTCACCGCGTCCAGGAACCCGGTCAGCAGGGCACGCGGCTTGGCGCCCTTGGCCGGCGCCACCGGGTAGACCTTGGCCTGCAGGTTCTTGTCGGCCGCCCCCTGCGACAGCTCCACCCGGGAGATGCCGCCGGAGTCCGGCATGGCCGCGCAGCCGCTCGCCACCAGGGCGCCGAGCACCACGCCGGCCACCGCCGTAAACCGCGGCTCAGTCCTGCTGCTCGTCCTTCGCACGCTGCGACCCCTCCAGGTCCGTCCCGCCCGTCCCGTCCGTCACGTCCGGCTCCGCCGTCCGCTGTGCCACCGACGGCCTTCCGGGCGTCGGGTCCACCATCACCTGGGCGCCGGTGGCACCGTACCCGCTCCCCGCCGTCCGGACGTCCGAGGGGTCCGCGCGCGGCCCTTCGGGCAGCCGGCGCTTTCCCAGGTCGGGGCCGATGTTCAGCACCCCGCCGAGCCCGCTGCCGAAGCCGTTGACGGGCCCCTCCGGCGTCTCCGCCTGCTCCTCGGCCGCGGTCATCGCGGTCGCGCCGGGCGGGCTGATCGCCCGCCGGTACGGCACGCCGTAGGTGCCCAGGCCCCGGTTGTTGCGGGAGTCCTCCGGCTCCAGCCGGAACGGCGCCCGGCTGATCTCGCCGCCCCGGGTGCGCGGCAGGGTGAGCCGGAAGTGCGAGCCGCCGCCGGGCTCGCCCCAGGCCTGCAGCCAGCCGCCGTGCAGGTGCGCGTCCTCGACGGCGATGGACAGGCCGAGGCCGGTGCCGCCGGTGGTCCGCACCCGGGACGGGTCGGCCCGCCAGAAGCGGTGGAACACCCGGGACGCCTCGCCCGGCTTGAGGCCGATGCCGTAGTCGCGCACGCCGACCGCGACCGCGCCGTCGGCCGAGCCCAGCCGGACCACCACGTCGCGTCCCTCGCCGTGCTCCAGGGCGTTGACCACCAGGTTGCGCAGGATGCGCTCGATCCGGCGGGAGTCCACCTCGGCGACGACCGGCTCGCCGTCGCCGCGGATCACCACCGCACTGCCCTTGGCCTGGGCCAGCGGGTCGGCGGCCTCCACCACCCGGGCGACGATGTCGCGCAGGTCGACCGGCTCGCCGTCCAGGATCGCGGCGCCGGCGTCGAAGCGGCTGATCTCCAGCAGGTCGGCGAGCAGCGACTCGAAGCGGTCCAGCTGGCCCTGCAGCAGCTCCGCCGAGCGGGCCGCCATCGGGTCCAGGTCCTCGCGGCTGTCGTAGATGAGGTCCGCGGCCATCCGGACCGTGGTCAGCGGGGTGCGCAGCTCGTGCGAGACGTCCGAGACGAAGCGCCGCTGCACCCGGGACAGCTCCTCCAGCTGGCGGATCTGGGCCTGGAGGGCGTTGGCCATCCGGTTGAACGACTCGCCGAGGCGGGCGATGTCGTCCGTGCCGGTGACCTTCATCCGCTCTTCCAGGTGCCCGTCGGCGAGCCGCTCGGAGATGCCGGCGGCCATCCGGACCGGGGTGACCACCTGGCGCACCACGACCCAGGCGATGCCGCCCATCAGGATCACCACGAACACGCCGGCGGTCGCCAGGGTGCCGGTGATCAGGTCGAGGGTGTCGGTCTCCTGGCCGAAGGAGAACACGTAGAACATCTGGTAGCTGTTGCCGGCCGGGCCGGTGAACTGCATGCCGAGGGCCAGCCCGGGCTCGGTCCGCTCGTCGGCCCGGTGGATCCGGGCCGGCTGGTCGAACATCTGGCCGGGCTCGGAGTGGACCCTGTCCCGCAGGGTGTCGGGGACGCTGCTGGGCAGGATGTCGCCCGAGAAGCGCGGCGCGAAGCCGTTCTCCGGGACGATGGCGTCGGTGCCGGCGGCCATCGCGATCACCGAGTAGACGGTCTGCCCGCTCGCGGCCAGGTCGTTGACCTGGCGCAGCAGCCAGGTGCCGGTCTCCTCGATGGTGGGGTCGGGCGTGGCGCCGACCCGCAGCCGCTGGTCCTTCGCCTCGTCGATCTTCTTCAGTTCCGCCTGGAACCCGATCCTGGCCTGCTCGCGGGCGGCCGCCATCTTGGTGCCGAGCAGGCCGGTGCGCACCTGCGCCATCACGACCACGCCGAGCACCAGGACGACCGCGATGGACGCGAGCAGCGAGACCGCCACCACGCGCAGCTGGATCGACCGGCGGTACAGCGCCGTCACCCGGCGCGCGGGGCGACGCAGCTGACGGGTCAGCAGCGCGTACGCGGCCGCCCGGCGCCGGCGGCGGGTGGTCGAACTCAGCACGGACCCGCGAACCGCGTCGGCCCCGTCGGTCGCGGAACCCGACGGGGCTTCGTCAGCCAGGTGCGTCACGTCAGCTGGGTCCGGCCTTGTAGCCGACGCCGCGGACGGTCACCACGATCTCGGGGCGCTCCGGGTCCTTCTCGATCTTGGACCGCAGGCGCTGCACGTGGACGTTGACCAGGCGGGTGTCCGCCGCGTGCCGGTAGCCCCAGACCTGCTCCAGCAGCACCTCACGGGTGAACACCTGCCAGGGCTTGCGGGCCAGCGCGACCAGCAGGTCGAACTCCAGCGGGGTCAGCGGGATGCCCCGGCCGTCCCGCTTCACCGAGTGGCCGGCCACGTCGATCACCAGGTCGCCGATGGTCAGCTGCTCGGGCGTCGGCTCCTCGGCACGGCGCAGCCGGGCACGTACCCGGGCCACCAGCTCCTTGGGCTTGAACGGCTTGGTGACGTAGTCGTCGGCACCCGACTCCAGGCCCACCACGACGTCGACCGTGTCGGTCTTCGCGGTCAGCATGACGATCGGAATGCCGGACTCCGCCCGGATCTGCCGGCAGACGTCGATTCCGTCCCGACCGGGCAGCATCAGGTCGAGCAGGACCAGGTCGGGCTTGGTCTCCCGGAACGCAGCTAGCGCCCTGTCCCCATCCGCGACGAAAAACGGCTCAAAACCCTCACCACGCAGCACGATACCGAGCATCTCGGCCAGTGCGGAGTCGTCATCAACGACGAGGACGCGTCCCTTCATGCGTCCATCCTCTCATTACCGGATTGTGACCTGCCGCACAGCAGTGCCAATGCTCCACAACGGCCAACTCCCCCCACCGGTTAATTCCGGCCATACCGGTCGAATGTGCCCGGCCGGAGCGCCTTCGAACGATCCGCGGCCCACCGCCCGGCCACCGGAAGGCCCCCGTTTCCGATCAGCGGCCGGATACCCATGGGGCCTCCCCAGGCCCCATGGCACGATGGGCGCTGCGCGCGGGCGAAAGATCCGCCCGGAACCGCGCCCGTGACGCCCCTCCGAGGAGCAGTGATGACCGACACTCCGGGCTGGGCCTCGCCCGGCTCGCCCGAGCCGCCCCGCGACGACGCCCGGCCGCCGGCCGACGCGCCCGCCGCCGTGCCCGGGCCGTCGGCACCACCGCAGGGCGCCCCCGCCCCGGCCCCCGGCTGGAACGGCCGGCAGGCCCGGCCCGACTGGAGCCGGCCCGCACCGAACGGCCACCACCCCTACGGCTGGGGCGCTCCGCAGAGCCCCAAGCCCGGCGTCATCCCGCTGCGCCCGCTCGGACTCGGCGAACTCCTCGACGGCTCCGTCGCCACCATCCGCAAGCACTGGCGGACGACCCTCGCCCTCTCCCTCGGCATCGCCATCGTCGAGCAGGCCGGCAACGTCGCCGCCCAGCTGCTGGTCAAGGGCAAGACCGGCCCCGCCACCCAGGTGACGACCATGCTGGCCTCGATGCCGCTGACGGTGCTGCTCGGCGTGGTCGCCACCGCGCTGCTCACCATGGTCGTCAGCCGCGCCGTCCTCGGGCAGTCCGCGAACGCCGGGGACGCCTGGCGCGACGCCCGCCGCCGGCTGCCGCAGCTGCTCGGGCTGACCCTGCTCACCGGCCTGATGTCCGGCGGTGTGGTGCTGCTCGGCTTCAGCCCCTGGTACTTCTACGCCACCGGCTCGGCGGGCGCCCCCGAGACGGAGGCCCTGCTGTTCCTCGTCGGCATCCTGACCATCCCGGTCGGGTTCTGGCTGTGGATCCGGTTCAGCCTGGCCGCCCCCGCCCTGATGCTGGAGAAGCAGGGCGTGCGGACCGCGCTGTCCCGCTCCCGGCGGCTGACCCTCGGCTCCTGGTGGCGGATCTTCGGCATCTCGCTGCTCGGCGAGGTGCTGACCTTCATCGTCGCCATGGTCATCGCGATCCCGTTCCGCTTCGCCGGACTCGTCCTCGGCTTCAGCGACCTCGACCGCCAGGTCGACCTCAGCTCGGCCCACGAGCCCACCGCGATGCTGATCACCACCGCGATCGCCGGCATCATCGCCGCCACCCTCACCATCCCCTTCCGGGCCGCCCTCGGCGTCCTCATCTACGTCGACCAGCGGATCCGCCGCGAGGCCCTGGACATCGAACTCGCCCGCGCCGCCGGCCTCGCCGAGCCCGGCGCCACCGGCTGGGGCGACCAGGCCGGCCGACCCCCCGCGAGGCGCTGACCCGGATGCCTACCTGGGGGGACAGGCTCCTCGTCGCGGGCGGCGCCCCGGTCACCGTCCCGCGTGACCCGGCCCGCGACGCCGCCCGCGACGAACTGCTCGACGCCGAGTACCACAAGCACGACCCGAGCGTCCTGGAACGGGTCATGACCTGGCTCAACGACCACATCACCGACGCGCTCGACAGCATCTCCGGCAACGGCACCAGCGGCACCACCGGCCTGGTGCTCTTCCTGATCGTCGCCGTGCTGATCGGCGCCGCCCTCTGGTGGCGCCTCGGCGCGCCACGGCGCGCGGCCCGCACCGTCCTCGACGTCTACGGCGTCGAAGGACCGCGCGGCGCCGGCCAGTACCGGGCCGACGCCGAACGGCACGCCGCCGCCGGGCAGTGGAACGAGGCCGTCCGCGCGCAGATGCGGGCCCTGGTCCGGGCCCTGGAGGAACGCACCCTGCTCGACGTCCGCCCCGGCCGCACCGCCGACGAGGCCGCCACCGAGGCCGGCCGGGCCCTGCCCGACCACGCCGCCGCCCTGGCCGCCGCCGCCCGCACCTTCGACGACATCGCCTACGGCGAGCGCACCGCCGACCAGGCCGCGTACCAGCTGCTGCGCGAGCTCGACCGGACCCTGGAACGCGCCCGCCCGGCCCTGGGAGGAGCGGCATGACCAGCACCGCCCCCGCGCCGCCCGCGCCGCAGCCGCCCACCGCCCCGGTCCCCGGCGGGACGGCCACGACCAGCCTCGCCCCCACCGGCCGCGGCCTCTGGCGCCGGGCCCGCTGGTACCTGCTCGTCCTCGCCGTCCTGCTGATCGGCGCCACCGCCGTGGCCGCCCTCGGCCAGGACCGCCGCTACCCGCCGTTCGACCCGCGCTCCTACGACAAGGACGGCAGCCACGCCGTCCTCGCGCTGCTCGAACACCAGGGCCTCAAGACCGACCTCACCACCGACCTCACCGGCCACCCGGGCGGCGCCGACACCCTCGTCCTGCCCGAGCCCGACCTGCTCGGCCCCGCCGAACTGCGCGCCGTCGCCGCGGCCCGGCACGGCCGGCTCGTCCTCATCGCCCCCGGTCCGGCCGCACTCAGCGCCCTGGCCCCCGGCATCCGCCCCTCCGACGAGGACGGCGGGCCCTCCTACGCCTCCGTCCGCAGCACCGCCGCCCAGTGCCCGCTCACCGAGGCCGTCCGGGCCGGCAGCGCCGAGATCGGCGGGATGCTCTACACCAGCGGCAGCCGCGGCGCCGGCTGCTACCCGCGCGGCCACGGCTACCCGCTGGTCAGCGCCCCGACCGCCGGCGGCGACGTCATCGTGCTCGGCACCGGCGACTTCCTGCACAACGAGCAGCTCGCCAAGGACGGCAACGCCGCCCTCGCGCTCGGCCTGCTCGGCTCCCAGCCCCGCCTCACCTGGCACCTGCCCGACTACAGCGCCCCGCTCGCCCCGGGCACCCGGGACAAGACCTTCGGCGACTACATCCCGGACGGCTGGCGCTGGGCCGGCTACCAGCTCGCCGTCGCCGCCGTCCTGACCGCCCTCTGGCGCGGCCGCCGACTCGGCCCCGTGATCAGCGAGAACCTGCCCGTGGTGGTCCGCGCCGCCGAGACCACCGAGGGCCGCGCCCGGCTCTACCGCCGCGCCAAGGCCCGCGGCCGCGCCGCCGAGGCCCTGCGCCGGGCCGCCGCGCACCGCCTCGCCCCGGCCCTGGGCGTCCCGCTCCACGCCGGCGCGCCCGACCCCGACACCCTCTGCGCGGCCGTGGCCGACCGCCTCCCCGAGCAGCCCGCCGGCGACGTCCGGGCCCTCCTCTTCGGCCCGCCCCCGACCGACGACACCGCACTGCTGCGGCTCGCCGACGACCTCGACGCCCTCGAAAGGCAGGTACGGAACCCGTGACCGAACAGGCCACCGCCACCCCGTCCAGCACCCCCGGCGCGGCGGCTGCCACCCCGGGCACCCCCGACACCGCCACCGACCCGCGCGCCGCACTCACCGCCCTGCGCGCCGAGATCGGCAAGGCCGTGGTCGGCCAGGACGCCGCCGTCACCGGCCTCGTCGTCGCCCTGCTCTGCGGCGGCCACGTCCTGCTGGAGGGCGTCCCCGGCGTCGCCAAGACCCTGCTGGTCCGCACCCTGTCCACCGCGCTCAACCTGGACACCAAGCGCATCCAGTTCACCCCCGACCTGATGCCCGGCGACGTCACCGGCTCCCTCGTCTACGACGCCCGGACCGCCGAGTTCTCCTTCCAGCCCGGCCCGGTCTTCACCAACCTGCTGCTCGCCGACGAGATCAACCGCACCCCGCCGAAGACCCAGGCCGCCCTGCTGGAGGCCATGGAGGAGCACCAGGTCACCGTCGACGGCGTGCCGCGCCCGCTGCCCGTCCCGTTCCTCGTCGCCGCGACCCAGAACCCGGTCGAGTACGAGGGCACCTACCCGCTGCCCGAGGCCCAGCTGGACCGCTTCCTGCTCAAGCTGGTCCTGCCGCTGCCCGACCGGGACCAGGAGTTCCAGGTCCTGTCACGGCACGCCGCCGGCTTCGACCCCCGCGACCTCGCCGCCGCCGGCGTCCGCCCGGTCGCCGGGCCCGCGCACCTCGCCGCCGCCCGCGAGCAGATCGCCAAGCTGACCGTCTCCCCCGAGATCCTCGCGTACATCGTCGACCTCTGCCGGGCCACCCGGCAGTCCCCGTCGCTGTCCATCGGCGTCTCGCCGCGCGGTGCCACCGCCCTGCTGGCCGCCTCCCGCGCCTGGGCCTGGCTCGCCGGCCGCGACTACGTCACCCCCGACGACGTCAAGGCCCTGGCCCTGCCCACCCTGCGGCATCGCGTCGCGCTGCGCGCCGAGGCCGAGATGGAGGGCGTCACCGCCGACTCCGTCATCCAGGCCGTCCTCACCCAGACGCCCGCCCCCCGCTGAACCGCCCGTTCCCGAAGGAGCGCACCGCATGGCCCTCACCGGGCGAACCGCCCTGCTCGCCGCGCTCGGCACGCTCGTCGTGGGCCTGTTGCTGCCGTCCTGGGCCGGGATCGGCCTCGTCACCGGCACCGTGCTGCTCGCCGCCGTGATCGACCTGGTGCTCGCCGCCCCCGTCCGCAGTCTGGAACTCGGCCGGGGCGGCGACACCACCGTCCGGCTCGGCGAACCCGCCTCCGTCGAACTGACCGTCACCAACCCCTCCGGGCGGCTCCTCCGGGCCCGGATCCGCGACGCCTGGGCCCCGTCCGCCTGGCGGCCGGGCACCGCCGAGGCCGCCTCCCGGCACACCCTGCACGTCCCCGCCGGCGAGCGGCGCCGGGCCGTCAGCGTGCTCGCCCCGACCCGTCGCGGCGACCACCACGCCCGGCGGGTGACGGTCCGTTCGCTCGGGCCGCTCGGCCTGGCCGGCCGCCAGGGCTCGCACCACCTGCCCTGGACGGTCCGCGCCCTGCCCCCGTTCAACAGCCGCAAGCACCTGCCCTCCCGGCTCGCGCGGCTGCGCGAACTCGACGGCCGCACCTCCGTCCTGACCCGCGGCCAGGGCACCGAGTTCGACTCCCTGCGCGAGTACCTGCCCGGCGACGACGTCCGCTCCATCGACTGGCGGGCCAGCGCCCGCCGCAACACCGTCGCCGTCCGCACCTGGCGCCCCGAACGCGACCGGCACATCCTCGTCGTCCTCGACACCGGCCGCACCTCCGCCGGCCGGGTCGGCGACGCGCCCCGCCTCGACGCCGCCCTCGACGCCGCCCTGCTGCTCACCGCCCTCGCCACCCGCGCCGGCGACCGGGTCGACCTGCTCGCCCACGACGCCCGCAAGCGCGCCGCGGTCGCCGGCAGCTCGCCCAGCGAGATCCTGCCGGCCTTCACCAACGCGATGGCCTCCCTCCAACCGGCCCTGCACGAGACCGACATGCGCTCGCTGGTCTCCACCGCCCTCAAGATGGCACCGCACCGCTCGCTGATCGTCCTGCTCACCGGCCTCGACACGGCCCCGGTCGAGGACGGCCTGCGCCCGCTGCTGCCGCTGCTCACCAAGCGCCACGAGGTGGTCCTGGCCTCCGTCGCCGACCCCCACCTGGACGCCCTCGCCGCAGGCCGCGGCACCCTGGAAGCCGTCTACGGCGCCGCCGCCGCCGAACAGACCCGCGCCGACCGCCGCGCCACCGCCGACCTCCTCACCCGCCACGGCGTCACCGTCCTCGACGCCTCCCCCACCCAGCTCGCCCCCGCGCTCGCCGACACCTACCTCGCGCTCAAGGCCGCCGGCCGCCTCTGAGCCACGCCTTACGACGGTCACGTCCCCTGGTCCCGCCCATTGGTCCCATCCCTCCAAGGGGAGAGCCGTGGTGACGCCGCGCCACCTGGACGGTCCGTCAGCGAGGCCGACGGGAGTTGAGCCGGGCGGCCTGGCGCATGAGGTGGTCGCGCTCGGCGAGGTTGGGGGCCTGGTGGGCCGCCTCGGCGTACAGCCGGGCCGCCGTCTCCAGGTCGCCGTCGCGCTCGTGGAGGTACGCCGCCACCGCCGTGTGGCGGGGCAGCGAATCGTCCAGCTCCCCGAGCGCCGCCAGCCCCGCGCGCGGTCCGTCGGCCTCACCGACGGCCACCGCGCGGTTGAGCCGGACGACCGGGCTCTCGGTCAGACGGACGAGCTCGTCGTACCACTCGACGATCTGCACCCAGTCGGTCTCTCCGGCGGGGAGGTCACTCGGTGACGGTGGGCGGCGCGGCCAGGAACGGACGCAGCTCCAGCCACTCGTGGATCGGCCGCCCGCCCGCCCCGGGAGCGGCCGACAGTTCCCCGGCCAGCTCGACGGCGCGCTCGTAGCTGTCGACGTCGATCACCATCCAGCCGGCGATCAGGTCCTTGGTCTCGGCGAACGGGCCGTCGGTCACCGGCGGGCGCCCCTCGCCGTCGTACCGGACGAACGTCCCCTCCGGAGCGAGCGCCTGGCCGTCGACGAACTCGCCGGTCTTCTCCAGCCGGTCCGCGAAGTCCTGCATGTACTTCACGTGCGCCAAGATCTCCTCGGGCGTCCATCGGTCCATGGGCACGTTGTTGACCGGAGCCGGGGCGCCTCGGTAGTGCTTGAGCAGCAGGTACTTGGCCATGATGTTCTCCTCGGTGCTGGTGCGACCCATTGTGGCCGCGTCCACCCCGGGGACGGAGCCAGCCACGGGTTCTCGACATGGCCGGCCGAACTTTTTGAACTTTCGTGGGGCCCCTCGTGGGGACCCTGGTGAGGTGCTCCGGTGGGCCGGAAACGCAAAGAACCCCCATCCGGTTTCCCGGATGGGGGTTCTCTGTGAATGATTGTTCGGCGGCGTCCTACTCTCCCACAGGGTCCCCCCTGCAGTACCATCG